>DATNRD010000123.1:0-8853 GCA_036703665.1 Candidatus Obscuribacterales bacterium | reverse complement strand
ATGTATCCGATAACTCACGCTTGTTTCCCCGCACCGGCGTGCCGGCCTTTCTAGGAATTTCTGGAGTCGGGGAAAGGTCTACAGGATTGGCAACCTATGGCACTTTGACGGCAGTCAAGATGCTCCGTTTACCCACTCATTTGCCCGAAGACCCTTTATTTTCAATGCTGTCCCTATGCGGCGTCTTTGGGTATGGCGGCCTGCACATCCTTTAGTACGTCCAGAGCACGCTGATAGACGCACATCTTTATGAACGTCTGATACGGTACGCCCATGGCTTCTGCCGCCCTTTGTACGATCGCGAGCTGTTCTTTGCCCCATCGGAAGGAGACCCGCGTTTCTTCGACCTCTTTGTCAGCTTCCTCAATCATCCGCCGGACTTTGGCATCTGTCTCGGGGCCAAGTTCAATTTCGCCCAGGTCTTCAAGCTCTATATCATCTGGTGGCATGGGATCGTACCTCACAAGCGAAATTCTAGCGCGGCTCCGTGGCAAGTCAGTACAGTAGCCACTGCGCATCCTCGTGCTAATCATCAAAGCCTCTAGCCAGCCGGGGCGCGGCCGGGGACGGAGGCCGTGTCGCTTATGACCAGGCCGTCCTTGAGGCGAATCACGCGCCTGGCGTAGGCAGCGATCTCGGCTTCGTGGGTGACCAGCACGACGCTCATGCCGCTGGCGTGAAGCTCCTCCAGCAGTGTCATTATTTCCCCGGCTGTCTGGCTGTCGAGGGCGCCGGTAGGCTCGTCGGCCAGCAGGATGTGCGGCTTATTGACAATCGCCCGGGCGATGGCTACACGCTGCTGCTGGCCTCCGGATAGCTGGTTGGGGCGGTGGCTGAGGCGATCGCCAAGCCCAACCAGCCGCAGTGCCTGCTCCGCTCGCTCCTTTCGTTCATCGCCTGGGACGCCTGCGTAAAGCAGCGGAATAGCTACGTTTTCCAGGGCATTCATGCGGGGCAGAAGATTGAACTGCTGGAAAACGAAGCCGATTTTGCGGTTGCGTACGCGCGCCAGCGCATCCTCGCTCAGGGACTCGACGTTCTCATCGTCCAGCAGATACTGCCCGGAGGTGGGTCGATCAAGGCAGCCGATAAGGTTCATCAGCGTTGACTTTCCCGAGCCTGAGGCTCCCATGATCGCCACAAACTCGCCGGAGTGAATCTTGAGCGTCACACCGCGCAGAGCATGCACAGGCTGCATGCCGGAGTTGTAGACCCTTGTGATATCTCGCAGTTCGATCATCTCCGACCGCTCATTGATTATTCGGCCCTCAAGGCGACGATGGGATCGAGGCGCGCGGCCTGGCGGGCCGGATAGATTCCGAAGAACAAGCCCACCACCACCGCTACCACAAAAGCAAGCACGACCGACCACGGGGTGACGACAGTTGTCCATTTGAGGAACTGCGAGATGAGCTGCGAACTGGCTATGCCGAGGGCAATTCCTGCAATTCCGCCGGCCAGCGACAGGACCGTTGCTTCTATGATGAACTGCCACATGATGTCCGAGTATCTGGCGCCCATCGCCTTCCTTATGCCGATTTCTCGAGTACGCTCCGTGACTGAGACAAGCATGATGTTCATGATGCCAATGCCGCCTACCACCAGCGAGATACCGGCGGTCGATCCCAACAGCATGGCGAAAATGGCGGTAACCGACTCGGCGGACTGAAGGAGATCCATCTGCGTGCGGATGATGAAATCATCCGTCATCGGTGGACGTATTTTGTGGCGCAAGCGCAGCAGGTTTGTAATCTGGAACTGCGCTTGATAAATCTCATCCTCGCTGCGCGCCTGAATGAGCACGTACTGGATCCTGTTGCCTGTGGCTGTATTGATGCCGAACAGGCGGCTGTAAGCGGTGGTAAGCGGCACGAAGACCTGATCATCCAGGTCGCGGAACTGCGTGACCCCTTTGCGCTCCATGACGCCGATTACCTCGAACATCTCGCCTTTTATCATCACCTTCTTGCCGATTGCCGAGGTCTCGTCTCCGAAGAGATTGTCCGCCACTGTGCGCCCGATGACGCAGACTCTCGCGCTGTGGTCCAGCTCGGTCTGATTGAAAAAACGGCCGTGCTCGGGGTGAAAGTTTCTTATCGTCGTGTATTCCGGCACAGTGCCCATGACGTTTGTTTGCGTGTTCTGGCTGCCATACTGCACCTGCTGCATGCCGTCCACTCCCGGAGCTACGTTCTCCACCGCGGGGCAGACGTCGCGAATTGCCTTGGCGTCTTCCCATGTCAGTGTGGCTGCGCTGCCATGCCCGAGACTCACGTGTCCTGTCGCGGCAGCCCCCGCCATGACAAAGACCAGGTTTGAGCCCAGGTTCTTGATCTGGCGCTCCGTTTCGACCCTGGCGCCTTGACCTATGGCGAGCAGCGCGATCACCGCCGCGATACCGATGACGATACCAAGCACGGTTAAACTGCTGCGCATGCGGTTGGCTACGATGCCCTGCCACGCTACCTTGACTAATTCCCCGAGATCCATGTTTTTACTTGCGCGGCTATCTGCCGAATCCGCGCGGAATGCCTGGCTTGCCTCTGCCACTGCCGGTGGCGCCGCCAGGCGTGAACTTGCTGTAGTCGGCATAACCCAGTTCTTCCAGTTGCGCCTTGCTCAGGCCCACGAAAACTCGGTCACCCTCCTTGAGTCCTTCCAGCACCTCGCTTTGCGTCCCGGCTGTGGTGCCCACTCTTATCTGCTTGAATCTGGGCTTTTGATTCTCGTCGGGGACCAGCACGCCGGTCTTGCCGTGATTGGACGTTATGGCGGCAGTCGGCACCAGCAACGCATCCTTTTTCTGCCCGGCCCAGAATTCGGCCGTGACGTTCATGCCGGAGAGGAGCAGATGTTGCGGGTCATCAAGGATGGTGGCATGCACCTCGAAGGTCGTCACGTTCTGTGTGACGATCGCCTCGGGCGCTATGCGCTCGACAGTGCCGTGGAAGACGCGGTCCGGATATGCGTTGGCGACGATGTCGACAGGCTGGCCTACCTTGATGTCGTCGATGTCGGATTCCGCTACCTGGGCCACCAGCTCGAGCCTGCCCGCCAGCGACACGATCGAGCTGGAGGTTGCCGATGTCGTCGCTGCCGAGGTGGTGGGGGTGACGATGGCCCCTTCGTCTGTGTACTTTTGCGTAATCACGCCGTCGAACGGCGCGCGAATGCGCGTGTCGTTGAGCTGGCTCTCCAGGTACTTCAAGTTGCCTTCCGCCTGTAGAACAGCGTCGCGTGCGGCTTGCACATCCTCCGTTCGGAAGCCCGCTTTCATCAAACTGTATTGCTGACGCGCTGCTTCCAGATCGGCCTTGCTCTGGACCAACATCGACTGCGCCTGGGCAAGTTCCTGCTGGGCCTGCTGGAATTGCGCGCGGCTCATCTGCGCCGCGGTGGAAGCGTTCAAGCGCTCCTGGTCCGAAATGGCGCCTTGCGCTGCCAGATCCGTCAGGCGGCGCGCGTTGGTTTCGTCTCGCTCGACCTGGGCAGTCATCGCCTTGACCTGGGCTTCGGCGCGGGTGACGGCGCGTTCTGCGTGCCTTACCTGCCCTTCGGCCTTGGCCAGCCGAGCTGCCGCTTCCGCCACCTCCTGGGGGCGGTTGCCGGCTAGTGCTTTCTCATAGTTGGCTTTGGCGACAAGGAATGCGCCGCGCGCCGCCTGCAATTGACCCTGGAGGTTGCTGTCATCCATCAAGGCAATGAGCTGTCCTTTGCTCACGTAGTCGCCCTGCTGCACCAGCAACCGCTTCAAAAGTCCGGTGAATTTGGGGCTGATCTTCACTTGATTGTAGGGACGAATGATGCCGGTTGCCGAGACGCGCACGTCGATGGAACCGCGCTTCACCTCGACGGTGTCGCGGCCCATGTCGACTTTGTTGAAGGCGTGCCACCACGTCTTGTCCGCCCAGATGACGGCGGCGAAGCCGCCGGCCAGCAAAAGGACAGCCAGGGCGAGATGCAACCACCAGCGCGGGGAACCGGTTGGGGATGGGGATAAACGCTCGACCTTCAGCTTCTCTTGCAACACGCCCCTGACTTGTCTTCTGGCGGCCGCGCCACCACGTGCTCTGTAGCTTGCCCAGGAAAAATGAAGCCTCCGTGCGACTCCAAAAGCTATCTTAGCATCGCAGTGGTGCCCAAACCTGTGATCCACGGGGGTTGCCAAGTAGCTGCCCGGTCCCCTCAGAACGCCTCGAACAAGACCTGCCCCAGCTCGCCCAGCAGGCGGAATGTTTCTCGGCATACGTCGAGATCAAGAGCGACAAACGACTTGGGCTGCGCAAGATAGATTCCCGCATCGCTCTTTACCGTAAGCTCTGTGAATTTGGAGTACTCTTCCAGGCGCGCCAGCCTGTCTGGATTGCCCGGGTACTTGACGAACCGTTCGGCCAGCGGCAGGTCGTTGTACTGGAAGATGAACCGCGATTCCAGTGCTTTGTCGTTGATGCTCTGCCCTTGCGATTCGAAAAGCAGAATGTGGGCGAAGAAGCGAAAGAGCCCGCGCCCGAACCGGGGCATCACGGTCATCTTCAACGGCTCTTTGTGTGCTGACTTGGCTGGATCTTCTATGACCTGCGTCTCCAGGAAGTACATCACCCCGAACGGCCAGCCGGTGTGGACCGCCTCGAGCGTGGCCGGGAAGCCCAGCACCGAGCCCTTGATAGACACGGCCACCCGCTGGTCGTCCTTCACCACCCGCCCCTCGATGATGTCCGCCACGGCCTGCATTTTGGCGTCCAGGTCGATCATTGAACGGGCGCTCCCTGGCTGTTAGTCCGACCTAGCGGGCGGCTGGAGGAACATGGTGACGTTATGGGCCGGTGCGCTACCGCTCGGCACGGCGCTCGATCCTCCCGGAGGGGTTGGTTGAAGCTCGGGGCCCGGAGAAGGAGATGCCGGCACGGGGGCCCCGGAGGGCGGCGGCATGACGTTCATCTGCACTTCCGGCTCTTCCGTGGCCTCCCGGGCGAACTGGCTGTGCAGCCCGTCTAGCTGGCGCTTGGCATCGCGCACGAATTCGGCGTCCGGAGACAGCTCCACTGCTTTGGCAAGCAGTACGGACGCTTGAGCTGCGTGCTTCTCCTTGTTGAATATGGTGCCGATGCGGTAATAGGCATCGGCCATGCTGGGGTCAATTCTTATTGCCTTGACGTAGGCGTCCAGCGCGCCCGGGTAATCTTTCTCGCTCTCCAGAGCGTTGCCCATGTTGTAGTAGGCCGAGGCGAACTGCGGGTCGATGGCGATAGCCTGCTTCCACTTCTCCATTGCCTCGGCTACCTTTCCCCGCGCGTAAAGCACCGTTCCCAGCCCGTTGAGCGTCTTGGGCCGGGCCGGCTTCAAGGAGAGCGCCTTGTTGAATGCCTCGATTGCCTTGGTGTAGTTGCGCTGAGCCGCATAGATGAGACCCAGGTTGCTGTGCGCCTCCTCCATGCGGGGCTCCGCTTCGATGGCTGCCTTGTATTCTGTTATCGCCTGGTTCAGAAAGCCTGACTGGTGCAGCTCCACGCCGCGGTTGTAGTGCTTGACGGCAGCCTCGGCATAAGGACGCTTCTCCTCCGCCTCTGGCGGCTTGGCCGGTTGCGACTCACCGGGAGCCGGTTGCCCCGTTTGCTGGTCCGAACTTTTGGATTCCTGCGGGCCGCCGGCCTGCCCCAATGCTGCCTGCCCGACGCCAAGGACGAGGGTGAAAGCCAGCGGTAGCACCCCTGGAAGTGGCTTTGTCGATAATGACACGATGATTAGCTCCCGTTACCCCCGAACGCCCAGGACGTCGAAGCAACGCCGATGTTCCGGCGTCCATTATAGAGCACGCAGGTTGTCAGCTTAACCCACTCACGCCCGTACGTACTTTCCACATTGTCATCCACGTTACATAAAGGTTATCTTTCCCCTACGTTGCATCGGTCGCAACGGTACCGATGTTCAACAAATCAACGCTGGTGAATCCCGATGGCACATGAATTAGCCCACAATGCTCGGTCCCCCAAGGCTTTCGACCGAGTCGACTTCCACGTCGGCAAGGATGCCGGGCGCATCACCGAGGAACGCCATGCCGACATTCTCGGCGAAGTAGGCATCATACGCAGGCAGTTCGTTCCGCCGCCTTCGGGTTACGAGGTGATTGCCCATGCCTTTGCCACAGGCAACGCGGGCAAGTATAGCCCCGAGGATCTGGCCAGGGCCGGGGTCATCGATGCCAGCAAATCGAACAACGAAGGTCAGGAGCGGCGCCTGGAAGAAGTGAAGAAGATTGTTGTGCGCAAAACTTCGGATGCGAAACCGGGGGATAAGCCGGCACACTTCCGCATCAAGGAAGACGGCACCATCGAGCAGCTGCGCAACCCCGACAGGAAGCGTGACGGCACGGACGACGAGATTATCATCGAGGTCGATAACAGCGCCGCCAACCAGGTAAGGGCAATGTCCGAGCGGCAGAAAGCCGCCATTCGCCAGACCATCTCCTACATCGAGGCTCGCTATGCCGCCGCCCGCATGTCCCCGGTAATCCCCAGCGATCTGCTTGCCGCCCTTTATCAGGAGCCGGAGATTCCACCCCCTGTCGTTCGCCAGCGCAGCGGCGGGTACAATGGCAGCAGGCTGACGCGCTCGCCTGTAACTTCAATACCGCCGGCTCCGGCAGGGGGGTTCGAGCCACGCTCGGTCGGTCGCTCGACGGCTTCCGACCGGCAGGAGACGGAAATGTTCGACAGAATGGGCCCGCAGCGCTCTTTTGAGACGCCGGAGCAGTTCAAGGGCTTCATCGACCGGGTCGTCGACGCCATCAGCCGCAACGAGGGCAGCTTCACGTCGATCAACTGGAACGACAACGGCCACGGGATATCGGTCGGCAAGGCGCAATTCAATCAGAAAGCAGGTGAGTTGCCGTCCTTCCTGAAGAAATGCCATGATGCGGACCCGCAGCGCTTCAATGAGATTTTTGGACCCTACGCCCAGCAGATGCTCGATGAGCGCTTCGTGCGCAGCGCCAGCATCACCAGGGGCTCCGATCTCGGCAACCGGATGCAGGCGCTGCTGCGCGAGCCCTTCTGCCAGCAGGTGCAGACGGAGCTCTTGCGCGCTAAAGTGGTGAAAGCCTTTGAACTGTCGCAGAAGTACGGGCACACCTCTGAGCTGTTCGTCGCCCAGGTTGCCGACATGGGCAACCAGTTCGGCTGGGGCGGCGTGGAGGCCTGCCTGCGCAAGTCCAACGCCGCCAACATAAGAGACGAGCGTCAGGCCATTCAGGCGCTTTCCGAGGCCGGCCAGGACCGGTGGGCCAAGCGCGCCGGTCGCGACCAGCGCCTGGCACAGGTGTTCAGCCCCGACCGTCCGGCAATGGCGTAGGGTCCGCGGCGGCAGCAACGTCGCTCCCATGCACGGTCTGGCGGAGCCGGCAAGAGAGGTCGCTTATCCTACTGCCCTACGAGCTGCGCCAATCCGCGCAGCCCTAGCAGGTAGCTGTGTTTCCCGAAGCCTATGACCACGCCCGAGGCTATGTCCGAGATGAACGTTTTGTGGCGGAAGGGTTCGCGGGCAAAGGTGTTCGACAGATGAACCTCCACGAAAGGCAGCGCCACGGCAAGCAATGCGTCGCGCAGGGCAACGGAGGTGTGACCGTAGGCGGCTGGATTTATGAGGATGCCGTGGAACCCTTGCTCAGGAGCATTTTGCACCAGCTCGACCAGCGTCGCTTCCGAATTTGTCTGGTTGATCGACAGCTCTATGCCCAGCTCGGCCGCCAGCGCTTCGAGGCTGTTGTTGATTTCCACCAAAGTGTCCCGCCCGTAAACGCTGGTTTCTCTCTTGCCCAGCAGGTTGAGGTTGGGGCCGTGCAACACCAGGATCTTCAACTCAGGCGCTCTCGTCTTTCATTGCTTCCAGGGCGCACTTGGCCTCGACCATGAACGGGTCGTTTCCGGCCAGCAGCCGGTCTTGAGAGACCTTACCGATGAGCTGTCCGAGCAGGTCGCGCACCGGCAGCACCTTGCCGCCGTTGTCGACCTCCTCCACCACCAGGAACATAGCAGAGCCCAGCAGGATGCGTGCTTCTACATGCGTCAGTTCGGTGCTGGAGATAATCTCCGAGAAAAGCTGTGGCTCAGCCTGGTTCTCAAACAGGAGTTTCTGGCAGAACTGCAATACGGCTGGCAGAATAGGCTTGCTGCGCTCTTCCGGCAGGGTTGCCGCGGCGCGGATGAGATTGAGTTTGTTGCCGGCGTCACCAAGCGACTCGGCGCTGTCGACCAGGTTGCGGACCTGGTTGGCTTTGGTGTTGAACTGCCGGCGCAGCTCGGTTTCTGCTACGCTGGCCACGGGCTTGGTGGCTTGATCGAAGCGCTTGTCGTAATAGTCCTGAACCTGCTGGCGCTTTAGCTCCACACCGAACGGCATCAGCTCCAGAAAGATGGATTCCAGACCTTCCAGCTGGGACTGGATGTACATCAGTTCTTCTTGGGAGACCGACAAGCGTTGACTCCTTCCAGTAACCTCAATTTGTGGCGACCCTTGACAGCGAGCGCCTCTTTCTGACCAATTCTATACTGCCCAGCTGTGTTTACGTCGTCCCACGGAGTAGCTTCATTACCGCCTCGGCAACTTGTTCGGGCGTCAGAGCCGTTGTCCTTACTTTGTAACGTGCCCTGGCATATACGGGGGCTCGCTCGTCAAGCAGAGCAGCCAGCCTGTTTTTGAGGCGGTCGAAGCGATTGTTGTGGTTGCCTTCGCCGGTATCTGCCAGCAGGGGCCGGCCGCCCTCAGCCAGAAGGCGCTCGACCATCACGTCGAGGTCGGCCTCCAGGTAGACGATCTCTCCCAGCCTGGCAAGGCGCTCGAAGTTTCCCGGCGATACCG
>DATNRD010000122.1:0-6063 GCA_036703665.1 Candidatus Obscuribacterales bacterium | reverse complement strand
CCGCACCGCCGGCAACGAGGGGCGGCTGGCAATGGTTCTGCGCGAGCCGATTGGCGTGGTAGGGGCAATTACACCGTTCAACTTTCCGCTCAATCTGGTGGCACACAAGCTGGCGCCGGCAATCGCAGCCGGGGATACGGTGGTGCTCAAGCCTTCCTCGCAGACGCCGGTAAGCAGCTTCAAGCTGGCCAAAATTTTGTACGACAGCGGGTTGCCCGAGGAGGCGCTGCAACTGGTTCCCTGTCGCGGTGCAAAGGGCATGAGGCTGGTGCGCGATCCGCGCCTGGCTGTGCTGACCTTTACGGGCAGCCCCGAGGTCGGCTGGAAGCTGCGCCATGAGATAGCGCCTGGCGTGCGCGTGATTCTCGAGTTGGGCGGCAATGCCGGTCTTCTCGTGCATGATGACGCCGACCTCGAATCGGCCGCGCGCGCCGCCTGCAGGGGCGGTTATGTCAATGCCGGTCAGTCATGCATTTCCGTGCAGCGCGTCTACGTGCAGGAAAAGGTATACGAGAGCTTCCTGGACAAGTTCGTAAACCTGGTCAAGGGTCTCAAGGTCGGCGACCCGCTGGAGGATACGACCGATGTCGGACCGCTCATCGATGCTGGCGCCGCCGAAAGCACCATCAGCTGGATTAAGGAGGCGGAGGCGCAAGGGGCAAGAGTCCTGACCGGCGGCAAGCGCCTCGGTGCGAACCTGGTGGAGCCCACGGTGCTGGTCGATACCACGCCCGCGATGCGTGTCATCTGCCAGGAAGTGTTCGCCCCGGTCGTGTCCGTCATGAAATACCGCACCATAGATGATGCCATCGAGGCGATCAACGATCCGCACTGGGGGCTGCAGGCCGGGGTGTTCACCAGCAACCTGGAGGTGGCCTTCAAGGCTGCTCGCAAGATCGATGTGGGCGGGGTGATGATCAACGACGCTCCGACATTCAGAGCCGACCATCAGCCCTACGGCGGGCGCAGGCAGTCAGGAGTCGGTCTCGAGGGCGTGCGCTACGCCATTCACGAGCTGACGCAACCCAAGTTCATCTGCTTGAATCTTCCCAGGCTCGATTGATCCAAGGAGAGCGGCGTGGTAAGAGATCCCTGGGCCGGATTGCAGCGCCTCAAAGGAGGGCTGATCGTCTCCTGCCAGGCGGCCCCCGGAGAGCCACTGGGCAAACCCGAGCACATCGTTGCCCTGGCTCTCTCTGCCATCGCCGGCGGTGCCGCCGGGCTGAGGCTGGAGGGGGCGGAAAACATCGCCTACGTGCGCGAAAAGACGGACGTTCCCATCATCGGGTTGATCAAATCGACGCAGGTCGCCGACCACGACAGGCTGCGTGAAGTCTACATCACCCGGACTTTCGAGGAGGCGCAAGCGGTGGCCGAGGCCGGTTGTGACATTATCGCCGTCGATGCAACAGGGAGGCAGCGCCCGGGCGGGCTTACGCTGACGGAACTGGTGACGCGCATTCACGGCAAGCTCGGCAGACCGGTATGGGCGGATGTGGCTACCGCCGACCAGGGTGCAGCCGCTTCCGACTGCGGCGCCGACGCGGTCTCGACAACGCTTTACGGCTATACGGAAGAGACGAAAAGACCAGCCGATGCAGGACCGGACTTCGATCTGGTCGCGGCGTTGTGCCGGATTGTGCCTGTCCCTGTTATCCTTGAGGGGCGGGTCTGGCATCCTCACGAGGTCACCAGGGCCTTCGAGCTCGGTTGCCATGCGGTTGTCGTAGGTTCCGCCATTACCCGGCCGCAGCTGATTACCAGGCGGTTTGTAAAAGCGATTCCTGTGCACCGGGAGATTGAGTGAGCCGGCGCCGGCGGGCAGCTGAGACCAAGTCCTCAAATTCGCCTTTCCCCGGAGCGTGTCTTAGCTTACCGTTACCGACTCGAATATGGACTCTCAATCGACTCTCTGGCTCTACCCGCTCGTCTTGATTGCCGGCTTTGCCCTGGTGTTGTACGTACGCATGGGCATTCGCTGGACCTGGGGCTTCTGCCTGCAGGCGCTGGCCATGCTGCTGGTGTCCGTGACCGGCTTGTTGTTCCCTCGGGCAGCGGTTGCCTGCAGTTTGCTCGGCTGGGGAATCTTCCTGCTCGCCATTGTCGTGCCCAGGACCATACTCGGGCGTCTCGAGCGCAACCTGAACTTGCTTGCTCCGGCGCCGGCCAGGGTGGAAGCGCGGCGCCTCAGGTGGTTCTTCTGGGGGCCGCCGGGTCGCTTCTGGTCGGACATGACCGAGGCCATGTGCGCCTTCATGCACGGGGACCGCGAGAGGGCGGAAGGGATTATCGAATTTTGGCGCAGCTATCCTCTGCCGAGGGCGGCTCGCGAGGGGCTTACCGGCCATCTTATGACCGGTAAGATCCTGCTGCGCGACTGGTCAGGCATAATCGAAGAGTTTGTCCGGATAAAACAGCAATCCGGCGGGCGCGTGCCCTATGGCGCTTCAATCGCGGCCGGTCGAGCCTATCTGGAACTGGGCGAAGTCGGGCAGGCTCTCCCCTGTCTGGAGGCTGCCGCCGTGCAGGTTGCCCGCTTCGGCAGCGATCCACTGGACAGCATTTTTATCCCCTTTTTTGCCCTCTCCGGCGCGGAGAACCAGCTGGAGAAAGTGATGGCTTCCGCCGGCGGCAACCACGCGCTGCCCGAGTATGCCAGGCTCTTCTGGACCGGGCGGTGCCTGGCGGCACGCGGACAGATATTCCAGGCAAGGGAATCCTTTGAGCGCGCCAGCCGGAGCCTGCCTGCCGAAGCGTCTGTGTGGAAGCAGCGGATCGAGTACCAGCTGAACCGGTTGGACGACGAGAAGGCGCGTGCGACCGAACCGCAATGGCAGCCTGAGATCGAAAAGGGAACCAGGCTGCTGGCACGGGCCCGTGCCGTGTCCGAGATTGTCAGCCCTCGCAAGGTGCGCCCGGCAGTCGTGGCGATCCTGGCAATGATCATCGCTGCCTATGGTGTGAGCCACAGCTACACGATTTTCCCTACAGCCGAGGCGCTCAGGGTGAGCCTGACATGCTTTCAGAAAGGGGTCCTCGATGCGCGGTCCGTGCAAGCCGGGGAATACTGGCGACTGGTCAGCTATCTGTTCCTGCACGCGCACATCTTTCACCTTGTCTTGAATCTGGTCGGTCTCTGGTGGTTCGGGAGGCTGGCAGAAAACCTGTTTGGCACCGGGCGCTTTTTGATCATCTATTTTGCCTCGGGAATCCTGAGCGGCATCACCCACGTTTTCTTGAGCCCGGAGATGATGGCTGTCGGCGCATCGGGGGCGGTGATGGGCGTGTTCGGCGCCGCCACCGCCGGCATCTTCCGCTTAAAGCGCCTGCTTCCCGAATCTATCCGCAGAAGCGAGGTCGCCTGGATGCTCGGGCTGGCCGCCGCTCAAGTCGTACTCGATCAGGTCGTCCCACACGTCGCCGTCTTCGCCCACCTGGGTGGTCTTGTTGCCGGACTGGTGCTCGGACTGCTCGTGCCGCTGCGCAAGCCGACAGAGTGACAGCGCATCGGACATTGACGCGGAACTCATATGGACACGCTATCCAGAGCGTGTCTAATCGGCTGCCATCGTCCGTCACCAGTTTACTGTTACGGGGCTAACCGGAATCTTACAAGGTGTCCTTTGTGGCTGCAGACGCGACAAATTGATTCGTGTGGCCAATCAATCAAACAACGATGCGGATTCTCACGAAACGGGACGATTCGAGGCCACTTGGCATGACAATCCGCACAACGAAGAGTGTCGTGCAAATCGGCCCTCGTGGCGGTGATCGCTCATCTCGGCGGTCGCATGGAAAAGGGGCCGCCGGCCCCTTTTCCCCAATCGTTCTCCTGACGGCCCAGTCGACAAGCTCAGACCAGGGCCTTGAGTCCCTTCTTGTCAATGAGGCTGAGCAGCTTGAGCGCCACGCCGTCGGGCTTTCTGGCTCCGGTTTCCCATTTTTGTAGGGAGGAAGCCGATATGTTCATGTATGCCGCAAACACTTGCTGGCTAGCCTTGCAGCGGGCGCGGATAGCCCTGATTTGGTTTGGCGTATACTGCGGTACTTTCGGCAGGCGGAGCAGGTCAAAGCCGCGCATGGTGGTCTTGTCGATAGCGCCAGCAGCATAAAGGTCTTTGGCTGTTTCATAGACAACCTCAGAGATGCGGTTCTGCCCGGCATTCTTGAGTTTCCTGGCTCTGCCTGTGGTTTTACTGGTCTTTCTACTGCGTGTTGCTCTTGTATTCATGGTGCATCGCCTCTTGCAGGGCCCCCGTTGATATTGCCTTCCGTATATCTCCTTCTTCCAGAGCCAAGAGCGTTTTTGCTAATGCTTTCAACTCTTTGAGCTCCTTTGAACTGATGTTTTCCTTGTCCTTTTTCGCGAATACATAGATGCCAAATACCTTTTGGGTTTATGCTTTGTAGACAAGAATGGCACGCACGCCACCCTTCTTTCCTTTGCCCCCTACAGCAATACGCTTCTTTACCAGGTTTCCCCCTAAGACTGCATCGACCAGGCCCATTTGGATTTCTTTGACAGCCTCTAACAGACATTTGTCCGTAAGGCCCTCTGCTCTTGCATCGCGGGCGAATGCTCTGGTCTTGAAGATCCGCATCTCATAAGTGTAGCACATTGTGCTATAGGCGGCAAACGGAACCAAGACGCCTCAGCGTATGCAGCCTGGGATTTGGACAGATACTTGGACAGGAAACCAAAGACTTCCTGGGGTAAATCCCTGACGTCACGCCCGGGAGTCTCTGACAACGCTGACAAGTCTGGGCAGCCACTGGCGTTGGGCGGAATTTCCCGGGCAGCACTCCGGCCCGCCATACGTAATTCCCCCACTCTTTCGTGGTTTTACCACTGACAAGACGGCAGAGTTGTCTCAAGATACTTGCGCTGGACTAGCTTGCTGGAAGAGTCAGAGGATGACTGCTGAACGAACCCCTGAACTGCCTGTGGTGAACGAGCGCGACGCCGAGCGCGCAGGAGATGTCCGCGAGCTCGTTGCCATAGTCGAGGAGATGAACGGGGCTCACTCCGCCAATAATGTTTTCGAGCTGACCCGGGCGCGCATGTTGAGGGACAGCTCCCTGCCGGCTGTAAACGAGGCGAGGACGGGCACGGATCTTACGCGCGCCGATCATGTCAACCAGCCGGGGCAGGGCAATAACTGGTATCAGGAGCTGCCCGATGGCACGCGCATCTGGCGTTACCCGGATGGAACGTACATCAGGCAGGGCGCGGACGGCTCTTTCCTCAGACAGAATCCGGACGGCTCCTTCATTCGCCGGGACGCAGCCGGCAACACCGTATGGCGCTACGCGGATGGCCGCGAGGTTCGCCAGGGCGCGGACGGCTCGTTGTATATTCGCGGCACGGACGGCTACCTTTATGAGCGGCGCGCGGATGGCAGCCAGCACTGGCGTTACCCGGACGGGCGGGAGATTTTTCAGCGTGCGGACGGCTCGATGTTTGCGCGCAACGCCGACGGCTCCACATACGAACGCAGAGCCGACGGCACGCAAATCTGGAAGTTCGCCGACGGGACGATCGTGCAAAAGAACCCCGATGGCTCGGGCTTCATGCGCAAGCCCGATGGCACGTCCGTCGAGCAGTTGCGCGACGGCACCATCATCTGGCGCTACCCGGACGGCCGGGTGATTCGCCAGAATCCGGACGGCAGCAGGGAGCAGCGCAATCCGGATGGCTCCGTCTTCCGGCAGCTGCCTGATGGAACCATCGTTCGCGAGTACCCGAACGGCATGCGCACCATTCAAGGCCGTGACGGCCACAGGGAAAGACAGTATCCGGACCGCTCGCGCGTGGCCGCCGATGGCAGGGGACAGGTGCAATTCATCGACAGCGGCAATGGGCTCACCCGTGACATCGCCTATGACCAGTCGGGACGCATTGTGCGCATCAAGGGCGTGGACGGATCGACCTGGGTGATGCAGGGACGCAACTACTGGGTAAACGACCGTGGCGAGCAGTGGCGCGGGATTGTGCGCGGTGTCGATCAGGAAGGCAACGTCTACTACCATCCCGAGAACGGCCAGTCCTTCATCCACAGGCGG
>DATNRD010000121.1:0-4458 GCA_036703665.1 Candidatus Obscuribacterales bacterium | reverse complement strand
TCGTGCCGGTGTCCCATCAGGGACAAGCCGAGGTGACGGCTGGGTAGTTCGACGAACGAGAATTGTCCGGCATGCCAACCGGCCGTGCCCGGCGTACCCGGTCCGATCGCTGCGCCTTTTCCCCACCTCCGCTGGGTGCATACACTGTCGCACCCAGCCCCATGGCGGTCTTGGCGCCGAGGCCGCAGAATTCGGCATATGCACAGCACAAGTGAAACAGGCGCCGAATGTGGGTATCCTTCTTCATGCGGAAAGCAACATTTCCAACCATGCCCACGAAGCTGACGCCGTCCATCGCAACCGTTCGTGTAGACAACTTGCAGCCCGCCACGACGACCTTGCGATCGATCTCGTCAGGAATGTGCAATTCATCAAAAGCCGGCAAATTGCTGATAGCATTCCAGCGGCTAAGCGCGCTCATGGCTATAAGGCGAGGCTCCGGCCAGATGCAAAAATTGCCGGTAGTGGCACGCTTGAACGCAAGGGGAGTGACTAGCTCTAGTGAAACGTCCGGCTGTTCAGAGTTGGCAAAGGTCCGCTCCAATAACTGCAAGTATGTCGTCGAACAAACACGCGACACACGACCCACCTCTAACTGCAGCGAGTAGTGGTCGATCGTGAGCTCGTTCGGGAGGTTCGCCAGCCAGGTCAAGAGCGGCCGGCACGCATCGACCGTCAAGCAATTAATCACCCAAGTGTACTCGCCCGGCGCCCCACGCATAACGTATTGAGTGAAGGGACGCAACTTCGGGCTGACGTCATGAAGACCGACTACGCTTCGATTGAGGACTCCGTGCATTAGCGCGCCAAGCGCAGGCGACTTCCGCATGCGCGAGTCGTCGTCCCGGGTGCGCAACTCTATCTCGTAACGCTGCAACTGCATGACTCTCGCTCTCCTGCATTCGACCTCAGTCAACCCGCAAATCACGGCTGTACCGCTTTCACCATCTTTCTATTCCACGTTGACCACAGCGTCACACTCTCGACATCCGAGAGAGTAATATTTAGACTATGGCGCAGAACGAAATAAAGATTTCAATAGAACTGGCTCCGGACGAGGACCTATCCCTGCGATACGAATCATCTGTTGCCAAGTGGTTGAAGGAAAAAGATCCCGACCGCAGCGCATATGTATATGTAGAGGAAACGTTTCCACTGGGTTGCATGCGCATGCGAGCAGCCAGGCCGGACGTGGAACAGCTCGACTTGCTGTTTGTACCAGTCGGGACGCAACCCTTCGCTCCCATCATGGCAATAGTCGGCAATCCGGCGCGGTGCGTCGCCTTACTTGAAACGCCCGAATCTCGCCCGTTCGGGCTCCAGGTAGAGCAGGCGTTCGCGGGCGATCAGGAGACGGTATTTCTACATGTCAAAATCGACCCAACCGACACGATCGACATTGGCGCAAAGATGAAGGCCGTGTTCGACACTCGCGGACTCCCGCCCGGAACACTCGTCGGCGCCGACATTACTGGTGGCAGAAAGCCAACCACAGCAGCGATTGCCGGCGCCGGCAGCGTTTTCGGCTGGCGCCTGTTTTATGTCGAGGCGACGTTCGAACGGGACAAGCAAGGATTGGGTCATCACGAAACATTAGTAGAACTGCCCAACGTGATAGATGTTTTTGGCGTGAGGAAACGAGAAATTGTACTCGCATTACTCGAAGCAGGCGCGTTCGACCGGGGTATCAAGCAACTCGAGGAATTCGTCGAGGAAAGCGCCGCCTCAAGAGCGGACAGACACCTGCTGACTCTGGCAAAGGCAGCGGCTGAGCTGCGCCAGGGACATCTCGAGAAGGCTTGCTCGCTGCTTAAACAAGCAGCCTCGACCGATCAAGAACTTATGGGCACCGCAATCAGCAGGGAGCTGGCGGATCTGGAAAGGCACCTCCGTAACCCGCACCTGGAGGCAGCCGCACTGTTGATCGCAGCCAGAGCCCTACACAAAGAAGGCAATGATCCTGCCGCGAAATTCCTTCTTTATTCGGCCTCGAGCATTATCCAGCACCATTGGGAAGACAAGTCTGTTCCAGCTCTCTTAAGGGAGCTAAACGGCATGGAAGCACTGCAGGCTTATGTTACGCAGCTCGCACCGATCGACAAGATCATCGGGCGCGGTTGGGCCGCCCAATTGAGGACGCTGCATCCATGAAAGGTCGCCAGTACGGGCGCCGAGGTGGCGGTAGCGGACACCGGGTTCCCGTCATCGACTCGTTTGCCGGAATCAAGCGGGCTCTTGACGACGAGCTGCGGTCGATGAGGCCGATCAGCTTTGACGTGCTGAAAGTCGATGCTGATCAGAGACACCACGCAATTACGTTGTCCCCAGGCTCACGAGTGCGCCTGAAGGAGGATTACGAGGGCTGGTCCGTCGCCGGCGAGAAGCTGGAGTCCGGAGTCTACCCGTGGGTTGGTGAAGTCGTCTCGGTAGATGTCGAGCATAACGTGCTCGTAGTCGTTCAATTGACAGGCGATAGCAGCCCCCGGGATAGTCACAGAATCTTTCTTTATGAACCAGACTATCAACGGGCAACAAGAGACTGGAGCGAAGAGCGCCACCAGAAAGGAGCACGACTCCCAGACCTCTACCTCAAAATATGCTCCGGTGAGGTACAGCGCTCGCCCGGCACGCTGGATCCGGCACTACATCTTTCCCCATCCGTACCACTCAGGGCGCGGCAGAAGATAGCTGTGGCAGCCTCCGGAAGACCGGTTAGCCTCGTGTGGGGTCCACCCGGTACAGGCAAAACGTTTACGCTCGGATACGCTGCAGCATGCCTGTCTCTCGCCGGCAGGAAGGTCATGGTGGTGGCACCGACCAATTCCGCCACCGATCAGGCGGCTCTTGCCATCGATGACGCCATGTGCACACTTGGCTCTCCTCTGTCGCTAGGCCAGCTTATCCGACCGGGCAGGCCACAGCTGGCCGAGCTGGAACGACGCAAGCACCTGATGGCTTGGACAGCAATGCTGAAGAAGGCGAGCGACGAAATACTTGCCCTGCGCGAGGAGATCAAGAAGGTGGAACGAGCGCGCCTGTCCTCGAGTGAACCGGAGCGGACCGCCTTGAATCATGAACTCGCCCGACTGAAGCAGGAGCTAAAGAATGTGGAGGTCAATCGTGCCGCCAACCTGTGGGAACTGGCGTTCGAAGCACGGATCATAGTCACGACGACAACAGCAGCCCTGCACCATCCCGAGATCCTGGCTTCCTTTGCAGAGCAGGAGTCCGCCCTGCTTCTGGATGAAGCAAGCATGATACCCCGCTATCTTCTGGCGCGGCTCGCTGAGATCGCACCAAGTCAGCTCGCCGTATTCGGAGACGTGCGGCAACTGGGCCCCATCAGAAGAAACCAGTCGCCAACCGACGCTAACTCAATATTCTGGGTTGCCGACAGCGTTTTTGATGCTTTCGGCGCTGGGGACGACAACACTCTGGAAGCGCTCGAGCAAGCGGGCTGCCTCGTCATGCTCAATGAACAGAGCCGGATGAACGAGCGACTCTGCGTCCCCATTTCCCGCTCGTTCTATCGCGGGCGACTGACGACGGTCGGCACGCATGAGCTGCCCCCTTTGTTGCCCGGGTGGCCACAGACGGGGGTCGCCACGGCCAACCCTTTGTTCTTCCCTGTGCCGAAATCGGCACCTGCACTCGGTTTTGAGAGCCAGCCTGACTTCCGCGAGAAGCGTTATGAGCACAGCGCCTGGGTAGCGCTCGGTATTGCAGAATCATTATTAAGGGATGCGCCAACGCGATCCATTCTGTTGGTGTCTCCTTTCCGCAACCAGGCGGATCTCCTCCGCAAGCTAGTTCGGGCCCATCTCTCCCACTTTCCGCGAGTCTCGGCAGGAACGGTTCACGTATGCCAGGGACAGGAGGCCGAGCTGGTCATTTTCGACCCCGTGTTACCACGCCACCCCTGGCTGCTTGGTTCCTTTGGAGAGAAGGAAATGAAGAGCCTCTTCTGCGTTGCGTTTTCGCGAGCCAAGGTGCAAGTCATCGTCATGGGTTGCCGCGAAGAGTTGTTGTCGAATCCGTTGCTCGATCTGATGTGCCGCGACAGCGAAGAGTGGATACCAGGTCGTCGGGTTGAACCCTAGACTGCAACATGTTTGCAGTCACAAAACTTTTCACAAAATTCATGTCAAATACAACTTTTCAAGCGTTTGTGTCGCTCGAACGTGAGGAATAGTTCGAGACATCGGGAACCCTTATAGAAGCGCCAGGGCAGCCACTCTTGATCGGCTTGCCCAGCGCGTCACGACGGCGCTTGGCAGCCAGGAGAAACATATGGTTGCGACACGACACTTTCATTGGTTGCGGCAGAAAGAGGAAGCCGATCCCTCTCGAGGCACGGTTTTTGAAGATCCTCTCTGCACGAAGCTGCTTGTCGTTCCGGCAGACGAAGAAAAACTCGCATGGCAGGACTTTAAGTCCCGACTTTCCGGCCTGTCCTGC
>DATNRD010000120.1:0-2348 GCA_036703665.1 Candidatus Obscuribacterales bacterium | reverse complement strand
GGAAGGTGCCCCCCCACCGCCTATATCAAGGGCCTTGCCGGTGGCGCCCACGCTTACCTTGCCCGCCCCGACGGTCAGATCCACCGAGCCTTTGACGGCGTGTTCGACCGCCTTGCCTGACGCACTCATGAGGTGGTCTGCAGCGCCTGCGCTTACCTCGACAGCCTCGCCGGCGACTTTGACCGCTCCCTTGATGATGCCCTCCAGCAACCCCGCATGCGCCGCCGGCGAGCCGACGAGGACCGCTGTAAAAGCAGCCAGGGCCTGCGCTGTCACATTCCTAGTCATGCACTCCTCTGCTCCTAACACTACAGGGGCGTCGGCACTACATTCGTTCTGTATTCCATTATCACGCACCAGGTGCCGCCAAGACCGCCCTCCCCAGGACAGGCTCATGGACTCCGCAAATCAGGGGGCCAGGCAAGACCCGTCACCACTCTGGCAGGACGGCCAGCGATCTTTTAGCGCCAGCCAGTCCCCACCTCGTCCATGCGCCGCGGCCCAGCCACGGTTCCCCGGGCCCTTCCGGCACCGGTCCGCGAGCACAAGGCAAGGCGTTAGCCGCAATACTGTTCGCTTAACGAAGCACTGGGATGGTACCCCTGGGAACGCAGGCCGGCTCACGCCGGCTTCTCCGTCGCGCAGAGACTCCGCATCCTCTGTAATGCTCCGTCGGCTCGTACCTCGCCTCCTTCGCGGCCCTGCTTCGAAGCACGGATGCCCGCGCCCCCAGGTTAACCGAACAGTATTGGCGCTAGCCGAGCTTGTCCTTCAACATGAGCGCCGCACCGATGATGCCGGCGTAGTCACCCAGCTCGGCCTTTACGATTTCCGCCTTCTTGGCTGGCACTTTTAGAGCGCGCTGCCTGGCCTGTTTGGCTGCCACCTGAAAGTACATGTCGACCGCCTCCACGACACCGCCGCCAACGACTATGCGCTGCGGGTTGTAGAAGTTGATGACGGTGGCCAGGCCCATCCCAAAGAACTCCGCTGCTTGCCTTACGGCCGTCGTGACTACCTCGTCTCCTGCCTCGACGGCCTCGGCCAGGGCCCGTGATCTAAGGATGCCTTTGGTCATATCGATCTTGTCTCGAATTACCGAGTCAGACCCTCGCGTAAGCTCGCCCACGATTTGCTTGGCAATAGCGGTTCGAGATGCATAAGCCTCCAGACAGCCGAGCGAGCCGCAGCCGCAAATCCTTCCGTAGGGCTCGATGCAGATGTGTCCGATCTCGCCTGCCGTCCCGGTGGCGCCGCGATATAGCTTTCCATCCTGAACGATGCCTGAGCCGATACCGGTCCCCACGAACACGCAGACGAAGTTGTCGCACTTGCGACCGGCTCCGAAGGTCATCTCGGCAAAGGTGGCAGTCTCAACGTCGTTACCCAGAACGCACGGCAGCTTGTAGTGCTCGGAAAGAGGCTGGGCTAAAGCCAAATCACGGATGCCGATATTGGCGGCATAAAGCAATATCCCCTTGGCACGGTTTACCTGCCCGGCTGCACCTATGCCGATGCCGACGAGGCGGTCGGGGTCGATGCCGGCATCGGCAATGGACTCATCTATGACCGAAACCAGCCGGCTCAACACGTCGTCGCGCTCGGCCAGTTGACGTGTCTTTTTCTTCCCCGTTCCCGCCAGGCGCCCGGTAGCCAGATTAACAACGCCCGACAGGATCTTGGTGCCACCGAAGTCCACCCCTATGGCAAAGTGCTCGGTCATCTGAAATCCCCGCAGGCAACAAGCCTAGTTTATATCAGGAACGTCGGCTGCGCGAGCCGGAAGGCAAAGTGCACGCACCTGGGTGAATTCTCAGGGGGTATCCACGAGGGACTCGACATTCTCCGGCGAAGGACTGGACGACGAGATGACATCCGGAGCTAGACCCGGTGCCTGCACTGCGCGCCCGGATTCCGGCGGCGCTCCGGAAGCTGCTGCAGGAACGAGCTCCTCGAACCGGCTGACCGATGAAACGTGCCTGTTCTGCCAGGCGGCAGAGGCGCTCGCAGTGCTCCCGGAGACAACCGGACGGGACGGGACCACGGCCAGGGCATTGGCCACCCTGCGCTGATACGAGTTGCCGTTGCGCGTCACCGTACGGCCCTTCACGACCATGGTTGTCGACCCGCCGCCATCCAGGTTCATGGCATCGGCCGCTCCCAGCTTGTGCAGGAACTTGGTCAGATCCCAGAGCGTGTGCGGCCCTTCGACCGTCACCAGCAGAAGGTGATTCTTCCAGGTGACACCGGCTGCGGTGCGCGCCTTGATGTGGCTGCCAGTCCAGGCCCGGTTGAACTTCTCGCCTTTCAAATCCACGAACATCTTGCCGTTCTTTATAAGGATAGGC
>DATNRD010000119.1:0-6934 GCA_036703665.1 Candidatus Obscuribacterales bacterium | reverse complement strand
GAAGAGCCCTCAATTGTCATTCCGGGGAGCGATTCATTGTCATTCCGAAGAGCCCTAAATGTCATTCTGAGGAGCGCAGCGACGAAGAATCTCTCAGCAATGAATAACATCCTGACGAAGCCATCAGGATAGCTACGTGATCCTTCGCGCGGAGTTTATCCCGAGCTGCAGCGAAGGACCACAGGATGACATGGTTTACTCGAAATGTCTGAAGCACTGTGCTTGTCCTAAAAGGCACCGCGACGACTGAGAATCGCCTGGAATGTCGAGAAGATGATCTTCCAATCAAGCCAGTAGCTCCAGTGCTCGCAATACCAGGTGTCTAGTTCCACCTTGACTGTGTCGGGAAGTTCATCCCGGCCGTTAATCTGGGCCCAGCCTGTAATTCCAGGCGGGAACCTGAGAACGCCCCGTGCGGCACGCATGGACGTGAGTTCCGTCTGATTATACAAAGCGGGGCGCGGCCCGACTAAGCTCATTTCGCCTTTCAGAACATTGATGAGTTGAGGCAGCTCATCCAGACTTGTCTTCCGTAATATGCTGCCCACGCGCGTTACCGGGCTCGGCAGCTTGAGCATCTGGTCGGTGGGCAGGTCGGGCGTATCCCGAAACATTGTGCGGAATTTATAGATCTCGAAATGCCCGCCATTCAACCCAATCCGGCGTTGCCGAAACAGCGCCGGCCCGGGTGAGTCAATTTTTATCGCGCAGGCGATGAGCGCCATGAGTGGCGCAAGAGCGATCAAACTTGCCAGTGACAAAACAGCGTCAGTCAGACGCTTGCAACACAAGTCCACACGGGATGGTGTCTTCGGCAGGGACGAGCTTTCGGAAGTTAGCGGTGTGCGCATGAGGATCTTGAGCGGTGCGCGAGCGTGGCCGAACGGGTCACTATCATAGCGATGCGCCCTCGTTTTCCCGTTACGGGCGCTTAAACTACCCGTGTGACGGGCACCTCAGGAAGAAGTAAAATATTAAGGAAGAGTACTGGTTGGCATTGTCCATGAGCAAAATTGAAAAAAGCTCGACGGATGCGACAGGCGCCGGCCGCCCTTCTGCTGAGGCAGCGGCATCAGAGTTCCGGGATCCGGTGATCGAGGCTTACAAACAGCATGTAGACCGGACCCTACTCCGGGAGAATCTGAAGCTCACAGTGGAGGAGCGCTTTCAAAGGTTCGAGCAGTTCATGGAATTAGTGGCTGAACTGAGAAGAGCCAAACGGCGCTAGTCCGATTGATTTCATGACCGCCAACTTCCGCCAGATTCTGCCATTGCTAGTGAAAAACGACGTACGGTTCATCGTGATCGGCGGTGGGGCGGGTGTGGCACACGGTTTAGCGAGGGCAACCTACGATGTCGACGTCGTTTATGCCCGGGACGTCGAGAATCTACGCAATCTTGCCGCGGCGCTGGAGCCTTATCAACCGTACTTGCGCGGAGCTCCCCCCGGCCTGCCGTTCCGCTGGGATGTGGAAACTATCCGCGCCGGACTGAACTTCACGCTGACCACAACCCTGGGAGAGCTGGACCTGTTGGGTGAAGTTGCTGGCGGAGGCGATTACGAGAAGCTTTTAGCCGATTCGGAAGAGTTCGAGCTATTCGGCGTCCGCTGTCGATTCGTCACCCTGGAGAAGCTCATACAGCTAAAGCGAGCAGCCGGACGTCCCCAGGATTTTGAGATGATTGCCCAACTGCAAGCTCTCCTGGAGGAGCGCCGTGCCTCCGAGCATGAGAAGGCTTGATTTCTACGGTAGTCCAATCGTGTCCGGCAGCCTGGAAATGAACGCGACCAGGCCGCCAGCCATGGCGGCAATCAAGAGCCAGCGAACAACCGCCGGGTACGACTCGCTGCATATGTGATCCGAATGGTCGCGGGTGTCGGGCTGCCTGGATGGCGGAACAGACGGCCGCGGCGTTACCTGCGCCCAGCGCTGTGTGAATGTATCCTTTTCAGCTTGGGCCGGACTCGAAGCCGGTTTGATCGGAGTGTTGGACATCTGAATTCAGCCTAATCTGACTGGGCTCTACCGACGGCGACTCATTATCCCTCAACTTGTCATGTTATGATCGCGCCCTGGGCGAAAACGCAACTCATGCGCCTATCCGTAGTCATTGTTAGCTGGAATACAAGAGACCTGCTTCGTCGTTGTCTGGAGACGCTGAAAGCGGAAATCGAAGACATCGATCACGAGGTCTTCGTCGTCGACAACAATTCGAGCGACGGGTCGGCTGCTATGGTGGCAGACGAGCACCCCTGGGCGCATCTCATAGCCAACGATGCAAATCGCGGCTTTGCAGCAGCGAACAACCAGGCCTTCAAGCTCGCACGCGGGGATTATGTTCTGCTTTTGAATCCTGATACGGAAGTCACGCCGGGCTCGCTTCACACTTTGATGAGGTTTCTCGACTCCCACCCGCAAGCCGGCATCGTGGCACCACAATTGCTCAACTCAGACGGTACGGTGCAAAGGTCGTGTCGACAGTTTCCAACATTCACGGGCATGCTGTATGAGCTCATCGGTCTCAGCCGGATGTTTCCCAACGAGCCGAGATTTCGCGAATACAAGATGCTCGATTGGAATCATGATGACGAGCGCCAGGTCGATCAGCCGGAGGGCGCGTGTCTGCTGGTGCGTCGGCAAGTGATGGACCAGGTGGGTTGGCTCGACGAGGGTTTCTTCATGCTCTTTGAGGAAGTCGATTGGTGCTACCGCATCAAGCAGGCGGGCTGGCAGATATGGTTCACTCCCGCTGCGAAAGTTGTTCATCATTACGGACAGTCGATCAAACAAGTCAAAGCGAAGATGATCCTCTCCTCGCACCGCGGACTCTACCGGTTCTGGCGGAAGCACTACCGGCACGGCCGCTGGTATCTGGAGCCCGTTGCATATAGTGGACTAATGAGCCTGGCATACCTGCGCATTGCAGCCCATTGGCTGAAAGCACGCCGATGTAGGGATGCCATCACGTCGACCACGGGCGCACAGCCGTGTTCGTCTGGGGAAAGCTTCAGTGACCAACTGAAGAGTCTATGGCGATGATTCTTCTTAGGGCCGGACTCACGGTCCGGCAAGCGGGCGCACTGCAATTCGCCTCTTTACGCAAGACGAAGCACTATGACGTCGCTGAATCTGTTGGACGCGGGAGTGGTCCAATCGTGTCATTCAGGACCTCGAGTCCGATTACGGGGGTGATGGGGCACTTTCGACATCATCGTTTGCCGGCAGATCTCGCGCCTACTGGCATAAGAACCAGGGGTTGAGCAGATCTGGCTTGTTGTAGGTAAGCGCTTGGTCGCTGCCGTAACGCAAGACCTTCTTGCCTGACTCTGTGGCAACGACGTGCGCGGCGGCGGTGTCCCACTCGTGTGTCGGTGCCAGGCGCGGATACACGTGAGCCTGACCGTCGGCGACAAGACAGAACTTCAGCGCACTTCCCGCCGAAAGGAATCGGACCTTGTCGTAGAGGCGCTTCTGTTGCTCGAGGAATTCATCCATAGCGGGCGAATGATGGGAGCGGCTTCCAACGATGATGAGCTCGTCGCCATCTGGGGAAGCGCCGTCAAGCTGCTGTACTGAGCCGTCCTGCCTGATCTTGAAGCTGCCATGATCTTTTACCGCATAATACAGAACATTCAGCACCGGTGGATAGACGATGCCTAGAACCGGCTCGACACGGTGAATCAGCGCGATGTTGATTGTGAACTCGTCGGTTCGAGCAACGAATTCCTTTGTGCCGTCCAAGGGATCGACCAGCCAGAAATATTCCCAGGTGCTTCGCTCATCGTACGGCACTGCGGGCGCTTCCTCGGAGACTATCGGGATGTCTGGTGTCAGTCGCCTTAGTCCAGCTGCGATGATGTCATGAGATTGGCGATCGGCGATAGTCAATGGGCTGTCGTCGGACTTGTACTCCACGGCGAAGTCGCGCTCGTAGACGTCAAGCACTGCGCGCCCGGCCTGGCGGGCTATGGCGATGACGTCCTGGACGTTAATTTGGGTGTGCTTGCTAAGAGGCATGGTGACTTCGGGTTGCAGCGACTAAAAAGGATATGTGGTTGCAGGCACCCTTGTAAAGGGAATGCGATTCATACTGTTATCGCTATGGGCGCCACCACTCCTGCCACGCCGCGCCCCAGTCAGGGGCGCGCTTCTCACGAAAGTGAACGGCTGCCTCTTGATATGACTTGTCTGATGTGTTTCACTTCTTGCGTCGAAGCGCACCACAATCTGAGGTGCGCAGTAAGAATGAGAGACGGTGGGAATGGTCGACTACCTCAGCCGCCTTGAGGATGAAAGTGTATTCATAATCAGGGAGGCCTACAACAAGACCAAAAACCTGGCTTTGCTGTGGTCCATGGGTAAGGACTCGACGGTCCTGCTTCATCTCGTGCGCAAGGCTTTCATGGGGCATGTTCCTATCCCGCTCGTGCACATTGATACGAGCTACAAGATTCCTGAAATGATCCGCTGGCGCGACGAGTACGTAAGCAAGCACGGGCTGCGTCTTATTGTCGGGCAGAACCGGGAAGCGCTTGATAACGGCATGGGGCCTGAGCAGGGGCGCCTGGTCTGCTGCGGCGCGCTCAAGACGCAAGCGCTGGTCGACACCGTGCGCGAGCACAAGATACATGGACTGCTCCTTGGGATTCGCCGGGACGAGGAAGGATCTCGCGGCAAAGAACGCGTCGTGTCGCCGCGAGCGGACAACGCTACCTGGACGTACAAGAATCAGCCTGCGGAAATCTGGCACTATTACAACCTGCACGTTCCGGAAAGTGTGCATGTGCGTGTGCACCCGTTGCTTCACTGGACGGAGCGAGACATCTGGGAGTGCATACGCCGGGAGAATCTGGAGATTATTCCGCTCTATTTTGCACGTGACGGGAAGCGCTACCGCAGCCTGGGTTGCTGGCCGTGTACCGGTTCCATCGAATCGAACGCCTGCACCGTGGACGATATCATCAACGAGCTGGCAGAAACAAAGATTTCAGAGCGCGCTGGTCGCGCGCAGGACAAAGTCGATACGTATGCGATGCAGAAGTTGCGCACGGCCGGGTACATGTAGGGGTTGCCATGGATACGTCGCCCGCACAGGAAATCACGCGCGTTGTTGTTGTCGGTCACGTCGACCACGGCAAGTCCACTCTGCTCGGACGGATTTTGCTCGATTGTGCTCGTGTTCCGGAAGAGAAAATCGAGTCTGTGAGAAAGGTCTGCCAGGCCAAGGGTATACCCTTCGAGCCGGCGTTCCTGTTTGATGCGTTGCAGGAGGAGCAGGAGCAAGGTATCAGCATCGATACCACGCGGGTTAACTTCCAGTTCGACGGGCGGCGCTTTCTGCTGATTGACGCACCGGGGCATCTGGAGTTCTTGAAGAACATGACAAGCGGCGCCTCGGAGGCCGACATTGGCATCGTAGTCGTCGACTGCCACGAGGGCATCCGGTCGCAAACGGCGAGGCATTTGAAGATTCTATCCGTCCTCGGCATAACCGAGATCATCGTCGTCGTGAACAAGCTCGACAAGGTAGGCTATGACGCTGCGGTGTTCGGGCGGGTGTCCCGGGAAGTTCGCGAACTGGCCGACGGCGATAACCTGCGGTGTGTGGAGATCGTACCAGTGTCTGCGCTGGGTGGTGAGAATATAACGCTGCCCAGCAAGAACCTTGACTGGTACGACGGACAGCCGCTGCTGCCCACTTTGTGCAGTATCACCGCCGGAAAGCTCGACTTCCGCACAGACGATGAGCCGTTCCGCATGGTGCTGCAGGACGTATACAAGTTCAACGATCAGCGCTATTTTGCCGGTCGAGTGATGTCCGGGGAAGTCAAACCAGGCGATGAGATCTTCTTCTCGCCTTCGGGTAAAGTGTCGAGAGTCGAAGCTATTGAAGTTTATCCAGCACGAGACATGAAAGTTGCCGTAAAGGGCAACTCGATTGCCCTGCGCCTGGCGGATCAGGTCTTCGTGGAGCGGGGCGAGGTCGTCAGCTTCAAACAGCAGGCACCGGAGATTGATAGCGAATTTCGAGCACGCATCGCCTGGCTTGCCGCCGACATGTTCAATCCTGCCAGGGAGTACCTGCTGAAAATCGGTACTCAGGAAGCCATGTGTGCCGTCGTTCTGCTCGATCCTTCCGGAGAAATCTCGCGTGATCCGGCACTGCCGTGCAATGGAGACTTCGCCGAGGTGCTCATAAAATCTGCAAAGCCCCTGGCCTTTGACACAAATGGAGCCTCGGGCGGAATCAACAAGCTGGTGCTCTGCACCGAATACGAGACTGTTGCCGCCGGTGTCGTAGACAGCCGGCCTGCGCGCGTCTCTCGCGTGCCCGTGGCCAGTCCCAACATAAAGGTAGAAAGCGGCTACGTCGAACGCCGCTCCTATGAGGTTCAGCAGGGACATGCCGGCTCGGTCGTCTGGCTGACCGGTCTTTCAGGTGCTGGCAAGAGCACGCTTGCCAAGGCCATCCAGCGCCGACTGTTCGAACAGCGCTACAAGGTTGTGGTGCTGGACGGCGACAATCTTAGAAACGGCCTGTGCGCTGATCTGGGCTTTTCGCCGGAAGATCGCTCCGAGAACATCCGGCGCATTGCGCACGTGGCCAAGCTCTTCCTGGATAGCGGCTGTATCGTTCTGGTTGCCTGCATCTCCCCATACACTCAGGATCGGGAAGTTGCCAGGACTATTATTGGCGCTTCGGACTTCAACGAGGTGTTCGTATTCTGTCCGCTGGAGGTCTGCCAGCAGCGCGATCCAAAAGGGTTGTACAAGAAGGTGCACAGCGGTCAGGTCAACAATTTCACGGGCTTTCATTCACCATATCAATCACCAAAAGTTCCGGACCTGAGACTCGATTCAAGTCAAATGACTGTTGATGAGGAAGTAGACGCGGTGCTGGCACTTCTTGAGCGGCGCAGGGTATTGGTGCC
>DATNRD010000118.1:0-16025 GCA_036703665.1 Candidatus Obscuribacterales bacterium | reverse complement strand
TGGAAGCGCAATGGTTTCTCGAGAATCTGCGGCACTCGAGCTAAGCCTGGTGATTGTGTTTCCCGGCACCGGTGGCGGTGTCATTCACTGAAACAAGTGCAATTCGAGCCTGCCGCCCTCATCGAGCGGCGGCAGGCCCCGAAGTCATGCCGACCAAAAGGGGTGTCCTAAATCAAAAAAACTGTTCTACTATAACGTCTCGCATGCGCGGGCAAATGTGTACGAATTCAGTAAACTGCGTTCCAAGTGCCAAACGGTCTGCATTTCGCAGGAGATTGTCAAACTCCCAATCTCCGAAACGTTGACTGATAGAGCTTCCACGACGCTTTTCACTGAATATGTTCGCAAATGTTCAATAACGATACCGGTGACTGATCATCTGTCACAGGGCTGAATGAACGCACAGCCCTCCTGCTGTAAGATTGCCCTGCCCACTTCAAATTGAGCAAATGAATTTCGGGTCCTTTTTTTGACGAAGATGCCCTCCGATTCCCAAAATGGCATTCTGGCTGGGGGAACGACTGCTTTGCGGCGCTTGACAACCGGAATTCACGAACACTAAGTTTGGGGCATTGTCTCACTTTTCCTCCTGAGTAAATCCCTCAACAGAACACAGCCTTGATGGCAACAAACGGTTCTTGAACGGCGCTTGAAGGCGATCGCGGCCTGCCGCAAGGCCAATCTGCGTGCGGGGTCCTACTTGACTCATGAAAGGAGAAAGTCATGGCTTCCGGAGGATCGACACAACGGGTCTACGAGCTGGTCTCCGCCATGCGCGATCTCTCGCAGGACTTTCGATCTCTCAACCTCAACTGTACCGCCAACGCCATCTGGGAATGTGCTTCTGCGCTTTTCCAGTGCGCGGCGGAGACAAGCGCCATCGCGAGCAAGGTTAAGAGGGTTGCGGTTCTGGCCGTTCACTGGGCTGCGTTCGCGGCCGACAGCAAGGCGCAGTCGGTGCAAGAACGGGCCATGGCGGTTTCCAGATTCGCAGACAGCGTAGCTCTCGACCTCTGAGGCTTTGCGCTCGATTGATTCAGCAACCCGGTTATTGAGAGAACCGGGTTCTTTCGTCCCTGGAAAAAGGTAAATGCAATGGATGAACAACTCAAAGAGCTCGTAAAGGAGCGGCTGTTCTACAAGCTGGACTTGCTTGTGCGCGTCGCCATAGGTCTGTTAATCGGGGCCTTCTTCGGTGCCTGCGTGGGAGGGCTCCTGGCCTTCGCGATACGGCCGGAGCTTGGTGCCACTGTTTCTGGTGGCGCCATTCTCTGCGCCCTGGGCGGGGCCGGTCTTGGCGCTCTTCTCGCCACGATGGTGAAGAACGGGACTGAGCGAACGTAAGCAGATCGGCTTTCTTGCGTGCTCTGCGGAACCGGGCTCAGCGCCCCCGTCGAAACGACAAGCAAGCTGCGCCAAACGATCACAATCTCTCGCCGGGGTGCCCTAAACAACGTTGAAGCAAGACGGCTCAGGGCCTGAGTGCATGTACATGCGCACATGCCGTGCTCTCGACGCAATCAACCAAAAACCCTTACCGTCTTCCAATAGGAGACACAACAATGAGCAAGCTCAACATCCTTCGTTCGCTCCTCGCAGCCGCTCTCGTCGTTTCGCTCAGCGGCTGTGCCGCCGGCATCGGTGTCGTCGGCGGTGGCGCAGTCGGTGCCATTCTCGATCAGAAGAACCCGTGGCGCGGCGGTGTCGTCGGCGGGCTCATCGGCGGCACTCTCGGCGCCTTCGTCGACATCGTGTCGCGTGACGCTGCGCTCTCCGGCCGTACGGTCGAGCGCGAGCACGACGGCTACCGCGTGGTGGCGGTGCCTCGCCCGCACCCTGCTCGCCATTGCTCGTACGTGCAGGAGCGTGTTTACCACTACGGCACCCTCGTGCGCGAGTACACGCGCACCGTCTGCCGTTAACACGCAGCTAGGTTTTTGATGCCGGCCGGATTGGAAAGGACTGAGAAGGGATTCCAGTCCTTTCCAATCCGAAATGCCGGGAGACTGAGGCGGACGCCGTCAGAGCGCTATGCATAAAGGGAGCTCTCAAGGCTGGCGGCGGCTGCTACGTCTTGCGTCCCGATCCACGCGCCTAGCGGCGCAGACTTGAAGTGACTGAACATCGGGGAGCCGACCGGCGCCCCACAAATCTCATTTGGAGGTGATTGCTGAAATATGCCGAGAAACCAACGCATGACTGTTTCCGGAGACTATTTTCGACTCGAGTTCGACGGCCGCAAGCGGCGGATGACGCTCGAGGATGAAGAAGGCGAGATTCGCATTACCGCAACTCAGAACGGTAAGGACGCATCAATTCATGTGCGCGCCTATAGCCTCGGGGATGAGAGCAAGTTCCAGCGTCAGCCGCTTGGACTGTGGATGGACGACAGCACTCTGGCTCGGATAGTGAGACGCTTTCGTCAGAGATATCGGGTACGCCGCTCTGTGCCGGTGATTCCAGCAACTGTATGTGCCAAACCGCATTTTGGCGAACAGTTTGACGAGGAACTCGACCTTGAGCCATATGTTGACGAATTGTGGGTTCTGGATCGAGCATATTGCGAAGAGGAAGACTGACAGACAATCGGTACGTGATTGCGTAGGCGAGCCTCAGACCTCGCCTACGCGAACGATCTCTTTTTCGCCAACCTACTACGCCATGACATAAGTACTGCCAAACCATACGTGCAGAAGCACCACACAGCCGCAGCGGTGTAGGCGAGCGCGAAGCTGGGCTTGGCCATCTTAACCAGCGAGGCGGCGATCGGACCGAGAGAGAGAATGAGAGGAACGACGCGGCTCAAGGTCGAGCGAATGCCGACATACCGGCCCGCGGCGAAGGAGCAGATTGCGCAAACCGGCCCCGGTATTCTTTGCCGGCAACAAGCGGATCGGTCGCCAAGAAAAAGCAAGCAGGATGAGCCCATTAAGAATTCTGGCGGTGAGAGCTGGCAGCGAACAAGGGAGAACTTTCGATAACAGTCTTCGGTCGAACAACAGGTGGCTTGTTAGGCTTTTGGCGCATTTTCCCTTTTCCGTTTGCTGGCACGGACCCTCAACATTGCAACCATCCGAAATATGCCGTTTGTTCGCACTTCACTGTGCAGGAGGAAGGCAGCCTTTGCGGAAAAGGAAAGAAGCCGCGCCGACCACAAAACTGCGCATGCAGGTGTCCCGCCTGCGTGTCATGGTTCGCGCGAAGTGCAGGTGCAGCCTGAGTAACGCGCCTGCATTACTTAGCTCAGGCATGGAGACAAGAATGGAATTTACACTCAACGCAGAAAATAGCCCGGTGCGCGCTGCACTGCAGAAGACTGCCAGAGAAGCACTTCATGGCTGGAACGAGCTGGTGAAAATCGCCGGCGCATTTCTTACCGTTCAAGGGCGGTTGCGAAAAGACGGGCATTGGTCCACGGCCTATCGCAGGGCGATTGATGCCCAGTCAATCGAGGATGCGGCGCAAATAGTCATTTGCCGGCGATGCGAGCTGGCGACGCTGATGACATTATCGCTCGCCTTTGAAAAGCCGTGGCACGACTTGGTGCAAAAGCGAGACGCCCTGCTGAGCGCTATGAAGGAAGCTAAAGAAACGCTCAAGCGCGGAGGGATCGGACGAGGCTTGCGCCTTGGACTGGAGCACGATCTAGCTGATGCGCTGACTGTGTCCGAGCAGCTGATCAAATTTGGGGGGAATGAAGTCGACCCCCATGTGTACGCCATTCAACCGCGCGAGCTGCGGGCGGACGCGGAAAAGGCGCTGACTGGCGCATTTGAGCAATTGGCGGCTCTTCTGCCTGCGGTCAGGCGGATTGATCCAAGCATGGACAATTTGCTGGAGTCGATGACTGGCTTGTACACGCTCCGCCTGGACAACGTCGAGGATTCGGTCGGGAAGCCCTATGGGCTTCACGAGTTTACTCTTGTGTCAGCGGCAGCTCGCATTAATGATTTTGCTTTCAACGCAGGAGATCTGTCCGCGGAATATCCTGCATCTCTGGCGGTCGCGCGGCTTATTCCGGAAATCAGCTCAAGAGTCACCGACGCCAGGAGGGAAGCACACCGCTTCAAGACTGGTGCCCGCGGATTCGTCTGCGAAAAGGAATACGACCGCATGACGAAGCTGGCAGAAGAAGGGGACATTCCGCCGGCGCGTTACCTGGAATTCATCGAGGGGCACAACCAGGCGCGTTGCCGTTATGAGCGGGAGCGTGGGCGCCTACAGTACTACGTTTGGCTTGTGGAAGAAAAAGGGGCAGAAGCCGTCAGCATATTGCCTCAAGCGGTCGCAGAAGCGGCGCGCCTGCGGGACTCAGCGAATGACACCCGGTTGCGCCCATTGGCGCTGCGCGCCATGGCGAATTGTCTGGCTGCTCACGCCATGATTCGCCATGCAGTCGACGACCTTCACGAGGCGATTTGGCTTGTCACGGACGATCTCACGGGCGGCAAGGGCAGAGCAGCTCTTCAAGCCCGTCTTGAATCGATTGACGTTTGCCCGAAAAAGGCTGTCCACACCTGATGCTGTCACGGGATGGAAGGCTCCCCAATGACGCTCATTCCGATTAGGCTGCTACGTTGCAACAGTTCGGCTCCGCGGTAAGGCACCGAGAGAGTTGACATCGTTGTTGCACCAGGCAAGCGTTTGCAAGTTTTTTCCGCTGGCACCATAAACGGTGCCGTCGCCAACCATGACTTCACGGCAGGCGTTCACCACTGCCAGGAATGAAAGACACCGAACGATTACGGCGGTTCACTCTCTGCTGTTGTTAAGAGAAGGATGTCGCGAACGTGCTCGCGTGTCGTGTTGGTGATCTCTCCGGCCTTGGGAGCAGCATCGAATCCCGATGCTCTCTCGTAGAACTGGGCTGGTCGACAGAAAAGCCGCTTTGTCTGCGGTTTTCCAACGCGCTGCCGAAAGGTAGCTTAAACAAGAAGTAGGGAGCCACATGGCTTTTATTATCAATTCGCAAAAGGACATGATCCGCCTGGTCAAGCATGCGACAGCCGCTTTGCACGACGTGAGAGCCGAGATGCTGATTGTGCCTGTCCTGCAGGTCGAAGATGTGACCGATGCAAAACTGGACATCCTCCTCGAGGTGCCGGCATTCTCCCCGCGACGGAAAGATGATGACCTGCCGGACGGTGCGGCCGGCGTCATTCGCATAAACACTGAGCGCACAGTGGACGAGGCGCTTGACGAGATGGAAACCCTTTCTCTCGTCGATATGGGAACTCTGGTCGCTGCCATGGAGTGCGCAGCGTCTTTGCACGTACCTGGAAAGACGCGGCTAGTAGATCTTGGGCAGTTCGGCAAGTTACCCGTCGACGTTGAACAATTCGCCAAGCGCACAGGGCTGCCGGCGAAGAGCGCGGCGGTCGACATGTATGCCACATTCCTTCTGAAGGTGCCTGACAATCGAGCGGATAACAGTACTCGCATCATGCTCGTGGCCATAAAAGGCACCACCGATACGGCAGCCGGTTGCGGTGGCCCGGAGGATGCCCTGGTGCCCATGGTTTCCCGCCTGGAATGCCGGGCGCGGGAAGCTTTCGATACGCCAGCGGATTTCTTCACGCGAGAGCTTGCCGATGGCTGGCAGCTTTACCACAACAAACTGTTTCGCGACTTCCTCGGTTGGCTTCGCAGCTGCCATTACTACAACGTGACTCGCGACGAGAACCGGAGAGGGCTGGTGATTGAGTATTAGCGTCGTCGAAACTTCGATAAAGGGATGCTCACGCCCAGGATAGGCATGAGCGAGAGCAGGCGCGTGCGGCAGTTGTCCCATCACGGGCGGCAGCCTCGCGCCTGCTTCTTTGGCGCGAGCAAACGCGGCTCCTGACGCCAGTCGAGCACATTGGCGTCAGCTGGTGTTGGGCCCTTTTTGTGTGATACGAAAGTATATAGTATGCATGGGGCGAAGAACTGAAATCCTAGAAGCGGCGCCGCTCGCGGGGCTGCGTGATTGCCTCGTAGAGCTTCACCGAAAGCCGAAAGTAAATGGTTGCGGGGGAGGGATTTGAACCCTCGACCTTCGGCTTATGAGGCCGACGAGCTGCCAGGCTGCTCCACCCCGCAATATGGTCTACTGTTTACCGCGTATACGCGAACAAGCCAGCGGCGTAAGCGTATGTTGATGACCCGCTGAGGTCGAGGCGGAGCCTGGACCAGAGGGTTGAATATGGAGCGTCCGGTGGGATTCGAACCCACGTCCCCTGGGTGGAAGCCAGGTATCCTGCCGCTGGACGACGGACGCATTGGTACGCCACCCTGGACTTGAACCAGGACTCTCACGCTTATCAGGCGTGCGCTTTACCTTTAAGCTAATGGCGCATGGTGGATTCCGGTGGGACTCGAACCCACAACCCCCTGCTTGCAGGGCAGGTGCTCTCCCGATTGAGCTACGGACCCATGGTGCTGGAGGAGGGACTCGAACCCTCACGACTTTGCAGTCACTAGGCCCTCAACCTAGCGCGTCTGCCAATTCCGCCACTCCAGCATGGTGGGCCATCCTGGACTCGAACCAGGAGCCTCTTGCGTGTCATGCAAGCGCTCTGACCCTTGAGCTAATGGCCCGTGGTGAGCAAGTTATGGTGCTCTCGGGGGGATTCGAACCCCTCATTCTCAGCTTGAGAGGCTGATGTCCTGACCGTTAGCCGACGAGAGCATGGCGGCCCCAACGGGATTCGAACCCGTGTCTCTGACGTGACAAGCCAGTCTCCTAAACCTCTGAACGACGGAGCCCTGTGGTGCCCGGAGCAGGTGTTGAGCTGCCTCTCGCGATTTTCAGCCGCGCGCTTTTACCGCGCTCTAAGTCCACTGAGCTACAGGGGCATATGGCGGAGGGGGTGGGATTCGAACCCACGGTGCACGGGCATAACCCGGCACAACGCCTTAGCAGGGCGCCGCCTTAGACCACTCGGCCACCCCTCCCTATGCGTGTTTCCGACGTTTGATGATGGAGCGGGCAGAGGGATTCGAACCCTCGTCTCCTGCATGGCAAGCAGGTATCCTGCCGCTGGACGATGCCCGCATAGGAGTCGGATTGTTGAAGATTGAGTAGTGGCGGGGGTGCCAGGATTCGAACCTGGATCTGCGGTTTTGGAGACCGCCATGCTGGCCGTTGCAACACACCCCCAATTGGTGCCTGGAGCAGGATTCGAACCTGCGACAGGTGGCTTATGAGACCACTGCTCTACCACTGAGCTATCCAGGCGTAACATCAGGACAATGCAAGAAGCGAACAAGGATTGCGAGGAGCAATCCCAAACAGATCCGTTCCGGTTGCTTGCGCAACCTTCACTTACAGCAACGAGCTCGGATAAGCGCGGAGGAGAGAGCGGAGTGAGGACGAAGCGTTTAAATATGGAGCCCCCGGGAGGATTTGAACCCCCGACATCCGCATTACAAGTGCGGCGTTCTGCCACTGAACTACGAGGGCAAGGTGCCACCAGCAGGCATCGAAGCTGTTGCGTGACTGGCGGCATATGGTGCTGGTGGAGGGAGTCGAACCCCCATTCCCCGGATTAAAAGTCCGGTACTCTGCCAATTGAGTTACACCAGCGCGTCAAGGTGGCGAGGTGAGCAAGGATTGCCAGGAGCAATCCCAAACAGATCCGTTCCGGTTGCTTGCTCAACCTTCACTTACAGCGAACGAGCTCGGACACGCGGAGGAGAGAGCGGAGTGAGGACGGAGCGTTTAAATATGGAGCTCTCGGGAGGATTCGAACCTCCGACATCCGCCTTACGAGGGCGGCGTTCTGCCACTGAACTACGAGAGCATGGCTCCAGCGGCAGGACTCGAACCTGCAACCATCCGGTTAACAGCCGGACGCTCTACCATTGAGCTACGCTGGAATAAGATGTGGCGTGAGCGGGTTGGCGGGAGTCGGACCCACGACCTCCGTGCAGGCGGTGCTCTGCCTCTGAGCTATGGCCCTGTTTGAGAGGCCAGGAGGACTCGAACCTCCGACAACCGAATCAACTGGACGGCGCTCTGCCTCTGAGCTACAACCCGATTGGAGTCCCCGGGAGGATTCGAACCTCCGACCTCGCAGTTTCGGAAACTGGTGTTCTCTCCGCTGAACTACGGGGACATGGTCTGGGAGGCAGGATTCGAACCTGCGTCCTCCTGCTCCCGAAGCAGGCGCCTTGCCGCTAGGCTACTCCCAGATAATGGTGGAAGCGGTGGGAGTCGAACCCACAACCTTCGGATTAAGAGTCCGCTGCTCTGCCAGTTGAGCTACGCTTCCAATTTGTTGCGCTCGGTCGCTCGCGTCTGCTTTGTCCTCGGCCCTCTCGCTGTCTTCGCTTAGCGACTCCTCTGCCGCCATCGCTTTCCCGTTAGGAAAATGAACCCTGCAGGGTTCAACAGCCAAAAATTGAAAAATCGGCTGCCGTAGCGATTTGGCAGATTTTGCGCTCAGTTGTGCTTGAAACTTATATGGTTCAAAAGCACAGTGCCGGTCAACTTGAGGAGATGGAGCTCCCAGGTGGGATCGAACCACCGACCTCCGCCTTACCAAGGCGGCGTTCTGCCAACTGAACTATGGGAGCATGGCTCCGGCGGCAGGACTCGAACCTGCAACCACCCGGTTAACAGCCGGGCGCTCTACCAATTGAGCTACACCGGAAGAAGATGTGCGCAACCTTCACTTAGCGCACGCGCCGAAAGTTAGTCACGTGGAGGGCGCACGGGACGCAGCGCCCGGCGGTAAGAATGGTGGAGCCGATGGGATTCGAACCCACGACCTCCTGCATGCCGAGCAGGCGCTCTCCCGCTGAGCTACGGCCCCATGGTCGGCGAGGCAGGATTCGAACCTGCGCTCTCCTGCCCCCCAGGCAGGCGCCTTGAACCAGACTAGGCCACTCGCCGAAAGTGCCGGTGCCTGCGTTTATGGATGCTGGCAAGGCATCGGCGCCGGCACCGGCGGTAGTGCACCGAACAAGGAATGCTCTGGGAATAAGGGCTCGAGCTGCGCTCGCAGCCCCTCATCATCATTTGGCGTTGATAACCCAGAAGCGGCGGTTCGGTAATGGGAGGAAAGGTGGCGTCAGCCACCGTATCGACTCCCGGGGAATTGCCCAAACAAGTATTGCCGACGGATATTGCCCGTCTGCCTGGCGAAACATTCGCCAGCGCGCAACGAGCATGGGCTTGTGAGCCCATCGATTGCCACCACTCATGGTGGGTGATGGCAATTGATGGGGTCGCAAACCCGTATGAGTCGGCGGGGCGTGCGAAGGTTGCCGCCTCCGCACGCCCAAAGCCTTCCCATGGATGACAGGCGGATTGCCCGCCCTGCCACCCTTAACGGTTATGTTCATAGATAACCGTCGGTCGGCGGTTTGGGCAGAGGAAGAACAAGTGACGCAGTGGGCGAGTTACGAAGCCACCTTACAGGTACGGCCTGCCATGCAGTCGCACCACGGGTAATGCTCCGCCAGATAAGTTATTGGATAACCCATCTGCTGCGGTTCTTCCTCGAAGCTCACGAGGAGCCGGTTGGGGCTGCGTTGTTAGAACGCTGAGTAATAGAGCCTGCCCCTGGCTCCAGACCGATATATCCCCTCGGGTCTACGGGTCTCGGAGCGGCACCGGACACAGCGTTTGGCGGCGCTGTGCCCGGCCGGCCCGGCGAGGCTCAGGCCTTCGCGGCGACGAGCCGCCCCTTGCCGTCAACCCCGACGATGCGCACCTTGACACGCTTCGTCTTGAGGATGGACTCGCGACGCGTCCCGTTCAGGTTCGCGTCCGGCAAGATGGCGAACACGCCGTCGGACACCTTGAGCACGAGGCCCTCCGCGGACGAGCGGACGACCGAGAGCGTGGGCGCGCCGGCCTTGAGCCGGTCAACGACCTCCGCCATCTCGGCCGCCTTCTCGCGCTGCGTCACGGCCTTCGCCGAGAGCCCGATCTCGAGGTGACCGCGGTCGTTGCGCCCGACCTTGATCACCTCGGCGTCGAGGCTCTCGCCCGCCTTGAGCGCCTTCAGCGCCGCGTCGCGCTGCTCGCGGCTGCCCTCACATAGCTCGGCAACGTGCACGAGCGCGCGCAGTCCGGCGGCGATGCCGTCACCGATGGTGACGAAGGCGCCCAGTCCCTCACGCACCTCGCTCACGCTGGCCACGACCTGCGTGCCCAGGGTCAGCCCGGAAAGAACGCGCTCCTCGAGCGCCTCGCGCGCCTCCCGCGCCTCACGGGCCCGCTTGCCGGCGAGCGCCCGCTCGGAGAGCGTCACGCGCAGGCGGCTCTTCTTGCCCTCGGTGACCTCCTCGACCTTGGTCACGAGGACCTCGACCGAGTCGCCCACCTTGAGGCTCTTGAGCCGCGCCTGCTTGGCCGCCTCCGTGTCACCGCTCATCTGGTGCACGGGGAGCAGCCCGCGGACGTTCGTCCCCTCGAGCGCGACGAACACGCCGTAGATCGCGAGACCCGTCACCTTCCCGCTCGCGACGGTCTCCTTCGCGACGGTGTTAGCGGTGCTCTTCCTGTCAGCCATGGCAGTCTCCTTTCATCTGGGTCCGCCCTGAGGCGGACTGTTAAAGAAACGGGAGTCCCGCCCTGGCTGAGAGCGGCTCCCACGAGCGAAACGCGACATGCTTCAAACGGCACGGCAGGCGGCCGAACAAGTGGTGCACTGGGAAACAGGAGCCGGCACAGGGCGCGGCTCCCGGATCAAAATCATTTGGCTTGATTGATAACCCAGCGGCGGCGGTTCGGTGGTGCCGTGAAGAAGAGTGTTCCCAAACAATCGTTTGCCGACGATAAGGGCCCTCAGGGCCTTCTCCTTGTCATGGTGAAGATAACCGTCAGCGGCGGTTTGGGAGGAGCGGAACATGGACGCAGTGGGCAGTTTAGACTGCCGCTCCGGGCCGCCTCAGATGATGGGGGTCGTCTGAGGCGGCACCACGGGCGATGGCTCTCTCAATAGATAACCCATCTGCTGCGGTTCCGCGCAGTGGACGAGGCGCGTTTCGGCGTGGTCGCCTGACCAGCCAGAAACGCTCTACACGACGAACTGTCCGGCGTGGATGCAGGGCGGTGTTGCCACCACCCCCGGAGCCGGCGGAAGCTTGCGCTCCCGCCGGCCGAGACGACCTACTCGGCGAGGAACGCCGAAATCACCGCCGGAACCTGGGTGTCGAAACCGACCACCTCGAGGAACAGCGGGTCATTCGGCGGCGCCACCGTGTACGAGTTGGGCGTCATGGCGATGTTCACCACCCTTGCGGGGATGTTCATCTCCCTGCGGTACAGCTCAAGCTCCCGGTGGGAGTGGCTGCGACCAGCCCACGTCTCGTAGTCGGTGAGCAGGACGAACGCATCCACGGGGATGCGCTTCCTGCGCGCGTAGGCGATAGACGATGCCAGGTCGGTTCCACCACCCTGCTCCCTGCACATCGCCTTCACGACGTCGTCCATCCGCTGGCGAGGCGAGATGTGGCACGGCCTTGCAACCGTGTCAAACGTCACCAGCGACCAGTTCGGCTCCACATTGGCGATGGTGAGAGCCATCACCGCTGCGGCCTCGTGAGTCGACAGCGACGGAAACGCCGTCAGTCTCTGACCCCACATGGAGCCCGAAACGTCCACCGCCAGCATCAGACGCTTACCCGAAGGCTCGACGTACTGGAAGCTGCGATAGAAGCCCAGGTCCAGGGCATCCACGACCCGACCGATCACCGGCCACTGGCCGCGACCCTTCTCGCCGTGGCCCTGACGGTACGCCAGGAGCGCCTTCAGAAGAGCGAGGGGGTGGATCCTCGCCTCCTTGAGCGCATCACCATCGGTGAGGACGGCGCAGACAGCCGACACGATGTCCGGGCGGGCATCGGACAGCAGGCCCTTGGCACCGAGGTTGCCCAGGTTGCGCACCAACCAGGTCAAGGTGTTACCCTTGCGCCCGGTCAACACACCCGAGAGAACCGCCTCGTAGACCTCGGCGGACTTCAGGTGCGTCGGCACGGCCTCCATGGGGAGACCCTGCGTGGTGATCAACCGAGCGACGTCCGCGCCCGTCGCATCTTCCTTGTTGGCCTCGCCATGAGCCGCAAGGAGCCTCAGCGCCGGATGCGACGCAAGCTCGGCGGACGGCATGCGACCATCGACGATGAAGTCGAAGATCGCGCGCCGCACCGCGTCGGGCTTGGTCCACCGCGCCGGGTGCGAGAGGTCGTAGACGTCCCTCTGGCTCACGCCGTCGCGCGACCCGTACTTCACGACCTGGAGCGCCAGCTTCTCGACGGGCATGTCGTTGTACCAACGAGCCACACCCTTCATGAAGCCGTTGCCCCAGCCGCGCAGCTTGGGCTTGCGAACGTACGTGACGAAGTGGCTCAGATCGGTGAAGGTCCGTGCCACCTTCGGCAGTGCCTCGAGCGCGAGACGGCTGGCGACCGACGGCTCGGTGACGGTGAAAGCCTCGCGACCGTCCCGAGGGGCGATCACGCGCTCCGCCTTCCGCGCCGCAGCCAGAGCCAGTACGTACAGCGCCGGATCGTTGCGGAGCGCGCGGCCCTGTCTCGAGATGTCGACCACCGTGCGGATGGCCCGCTCGGCGTCGGCATCGAGGCAGCGCTCGATGGCGTCCACGTTGACGTCGGTCAGCTGTCGCTCGTCGATGTAGAACGTGCCGCCGCTCGTGCCGAGCACGAGGAAGCGCTCCAGCTGCTTCCAGTCATCGACCTGGAAGGCGAAGCCGCCGGCGGTGTTGCGAACCATGCCCGGCTCACGCTGGGCGAAACGGTCGAACTTGGGGGTTGCGGTCTTGTTGAACTTCATCATGGCCATTCTCCTTTGCGGTTTGGGTTGGTTAACTCAAACGCCCCGCCGCGGTGGCAGGGCACATGTGGATAGAGGGCTCACCGGTATCAAGCCGCTAAGGCGTTGCACCGGCCATGGTGGCGTCAGGGGCGTCGCAACCCCTCAGGAAAAAGCAGTGGTTGTTGTTCCAGCCGAACAAGGAACGTACTGGGGTATGTTTCCTCAAAGTATGGATAACCCAGATACAGCGGTTCGGCATGCGTCATTGCGCTCGGATCCTTCCTGAGCGCCCCTGCAAACTTTTTGTGCGGAATCAATCCGCTGCCAGGCAACGCGCCTTAAGCACGGAATGCGGGCGCTCAGGAAGAATTCGATCACGAAAATCATGGTGTTAGTAATGGTGCCGGGGGAGGGGCTCGAACCCTCACGAGCAAGTCACCGGCTTCTGAGACCGGCGCGTCTGCCAATTCCGCCACCCCGGCGTATGGTACTCCCAGCGGGATTCGAACCCGCGTCTCCAGCTTGAAAGGCTGGCGTCCTGGGCCTCTAGACGATAGGAGCGTGGCACCCTCGGAGGGATTCGAACCCCCGCCAGCCGCTTTAGAAGAGCGGTGTTCTAGTCCGCTGAACTACGAGGGTATGGCTGCGGGACCAGGGCTCGAACCTGGAATTTCCTGATTCAGAGTCAGGCGTCCTGCCAATTAGACGATCCCGCAATATGGCGGTCCCAACGGGATTCGAACCCGTGTCTCTGCCGTGACAGGGCAGTGTCCTGGGCCACTGAACGATGGAACCATTTGTGGTGCCGAGCCCGAGCAATCCTGACTAGATCCGTTCCCGGTGCTGACGCACCCTTCACTTACGCGAACGCAGTGCGGCCACCCGCGGAGGGCGAGGCGTAGCCGAGCCCGGGGCGGTTAAATATGGTACTCCCGGGAGGACTCGAACCTCCGACACCTGGTGTGTAGGACCAGTGTTCTGCCGCTGGACTACGGGAGCATGGCGGAGGGGGTGGGATTCGAACCCACGGTGCACAGGAAGACCTGGCACACCTGTTTTCGAGACAGGCGCCTTAATCCATCTCGGCCACCCCTCCAATGGCGCTCCCAGCGGGATTCGAACCCGCGTTTCCAGCTTGAGAGGCTGGCGTCCTGGGCCTCTAGACGATGGGAGCGGGATGCCGGTTTGGGGGTGGGGTACCGGCGGACCCCGACTGCTACTTGCGCATGAGCTTCTTGTAGCACTCCCAGCTCGGGTCGAGGCGGCACTTCCCGTCCTTGGGGAAGTCCCAGACATCGGACACCTCGCGGAGAGTGGGCAGGATGAGCTCGTCGAAGTCGCGGCAGGTCTTGATGGACATGCGCTGGCGAGTGCGCAGCGTGCGGTTGGCGATCAGCTTGCCGGGCTTGTCGCTGTCAGCGCAAGCGCCGTGGAAGGGGCTGTGACGATAAGAACGGGCCATAGTTGTTCTCCTTTTGGGAGACACAACCACGGTGCCCTCCAACGATTGGAAGGACTTGTCGGACCGGGTTGCGCTCCTCAAAAGAGGGCGGCCCGTAAGGAGGAGCTCGTCATTCTTTCATCTCCTGTTGCTTGGATTTGATGCCCACAACTTTGACGCGAGAAGTCGTTGATAAGCCGGGTTATGTCCCTGACCGCAGCCAGGTGGCGATCATTCATCTAGGCGTTTCATTGCTGAAACGCTCGAGCGACCTACCTGTGGTAGAACGGGGCGAGCAGCCCCTCCCACTGTCTGGTCTTGCTCCGGGTAGGGTTTGCCGTGCCACCTCAGTCGCCTGAGGCGCGGTGAGCTCTTACCTCGCCGTTTCACCCTTACCTTATGTAAGCGCTCCAGCAAAGCTGCGCTTTGCCTTAGCGCTGGGTTATGCGCTGGCATGGATTGCTCCTGGCAATCCTTGCCCGCTTCCAACTCACATAAGGCGGTTTGTTTTCTGTTGCACTTTCCCTGAGATCACTCTCGGTCGCCGTTAACGACTACCCTTGCTCTATGGAGCCCGGACTTTCCTCTGGTGCTGCAGCCACCAGCGATCACCTTGCGGGCTTCTGCGCGTCAAAGTTGTTTGCACCAAATATGGTGCGGCGTTCATCTGTTTATTTGGAGGAGAGGGTGGGATTCGAACCCACGGAGCGGGGGCTTCCACGCTCTGCTGTTTTCAAGACAGCCGCCTTAAGCCACTCGGCCACCTCTCCATATGGCTCTGGGACAGGGATTCGAACCCCAATTTCGTGGTTCAGAGCCACGCGTCCTACCGTTAGACGATCCCAGAACAGATGATGTCTTTCCTCTTAATTGGAGCGGTCAGAGGGATTCGGACCCTCGTCTCCTGCATGGCAAGCAGGTATCCTACCGCTGGACGATGGCCGCGTATGGCAGGGGCGCCGAGATTCGAACTCGGATCTGCGGTTTTGGAGACCGCCATGCTGCCGTTGCAAACACGCCCCTATGGTGGTCAGGGCAGGAATCGAACCTGCGCGCACCGGGTTTCAACCGATTGCTCTACCTGCTGAGCTACCTGACCGTGGTGGGTGAGGCAGGATTTGAACCTGCGAAGGGTTTTTAGGCCGACGGTTTTACAGACCGCTTCCTTCAACCGGACTTGGATACTCACCCATGGGGTGTGAGATGGGATTCGAACCCACGTTAGAGGAGCCACAATCCTCTGTGCTGGACCGCTGCACTACTCACACCATAGATACCGGCGCCACCAGTATCACCATATGCAGATGTTGGAGCCCCCGGGAGGATTCGAACCTCCGACATCCGCCTTAGGACGGCGGCGTTCTTGTCCACTGAACTACGGAGGCATTGCTCTCTAAATCAGTTTGGTTGGAGCGCCTGGAGGGATTCGAACCCTCATCCTCGCGGCGTGACGGGTGTGAGCGCGTGTCGGGGCAAACGATCACGTGCCCGCACCTCATCACGCCGTTGCCCTCGAGTGTCCTCACCGTTGGACGACAGGCGCACAGGGCTGATTCATGAGAATGGCGTCCCCGGGTGGACTCGAACCACCGGCCTCCACCTTCGCAGGGTGGCGCTCTATTCCACTGAGCTACGGGGACACATGGCTCCGGAGGTAGGGATCGAACCTACAATCTGATGATTCAAAGTCATCCGTGCTGCCAGTTGCACCACTCCGGAATGATGGTGGAGCCGGTGGGAATCGAACCCACAACCCCCTGCTTGCAAGGCAGGCGCTCTCCCTTTGAGCTACGGCCCCATGGCGGTCCCAGCGGG
>DATNRD010000117.1:0-5222 GCA_036703665.1 Candidatus Obscuribacterales bacterium | reverse complement strand
GGCCGCCGCTGGGCGCCAGGGGCTTACTGCCTGGGAAGTAAGCGTCAGTCATGAGCGGGAATTCGCCACCGCCTGCGTTCTGGCCTATGGTTCAGAAGCCGACAAAGAGCAAGAAAGCACAGGGAAAAACTTGTGAGAGAGAGCACGGCCATCGTCACCCTGACCACCGACTTCGGTTCCGTGGATGGATATACGGGTCAGCTGAAGGCCGTGCTCCTTAACTTTGCTCCCCGGGCCACGGTTGTCGACATAAGCCATGAGGTGAAGCCGGGGGACATTCAGGCAGCCGCCTGGATTGTCTCCAGCGCATACAGCTACTTCCCGCGCGGGACCGTGCACGTAGCCGTGGTAGACCCCGGGGTCGGCTCGCAGCGCCGGGCGATTCTGCTGGTCTGCGACGCAGGCGCCTTTATAGGTCCCGACAACGGCATCTTCTCACCTGTTATCGAGCGCGAAAAGCAGCTTGCCGCTTACGACTTGAACAATCCCGACTACTGGCTGCATCCGGTATCTTCGACCTTCCACGGGCGCGATATCTTCGCCCCGGTAGCAGGGCGACTGGCCAGCGGACTGGCTCCGGAAAAGCTGGGCACAACCATCGGCGTGGAAACGCTGACCCGGCTGCCCGACAAAACCTTCTCCTGCGGTAAAGGTTGGGTCGAGGGCGAAATAGTCTACATCGACAGGTTTGGAAATCTCATCACCAACATCCCAGCGTCGCTGGCGGCACAGGGCGACAAATGCTTTATCGACAGCCGGCAGGTTGCCCGCGTGGCCAGCACATACGCCTCGGGCGAGCCCGGCCAGGCGCTGGCAATCGCCGCCAGCCACGGTTGTCTTGAAATTGCCGTGTGCAGGGGATCGGCAGCCGACCTGCTCGGCGCCCGGGTTGGCTCTGCGGTTCGCCTGGAAGCAGGCAGATGATGGAAAGGATTGGCAAGGATTTGCTCAGCGACGAAGCTCTCTGCAAACTGATGGTCGACACGCACGGGGCTCGTTTCGACGGGCGGGTGTGGGACGTTTTCGACGAGGTCGTCGTGCCCGAGCTGGCGGATAAGCCCGCCGTTATCGATCTCGGATGCGGTCCGGGGCTGTTTCTCTTCGACCTCTGCCAGCGCCTGCCGTCCGCTCACCTTGTTGGGCTCGACAGCAGCAGCACCATGCTCGACTTCGCCGCCAACCTGGGCTGGCCCACCGGATGTCCGGAGTTGATCCAGGCAAGCCTTAAGGAAGGCTCCTTCGGTGCGGGCACGCGTTTCAATCTGGTGGCCATGAACTTCTTCCTGCACCAGTTCGACTACCCGCAGCACCCTCTTGCCTCAGCCCTAAGGGCCCTCGAGCCAGGCGGTCTGTTGTGGTTCTACGACTGGGCGCGTCAACCGCTGGCAGACTATTTGAACTTCTGGCAGGTAGACCCGGGGTTGCCCGGAGCCGAAAGCGACCCGACGCTTGCATATCGCCTCTTTCCCCTGCACAACCGGTTCACGCGCGACGATTGGCTTTATGTCTTCTCCAGCGCTGGGCTTGAGCCGCTTTACGAGCTTCCCCGCGCAGGCGGCCAGCACCTGCTCGTGGTCTTAAGGGAACGGACCGCCAGGCAGCTGGGGGGCAGATGAACGCGGAGCTACCACAACCAGCGGAACAACCCAGGCCAGCCAAGGCACCGGCCGGCGCCATCTGGGTTATGGCGCTGCTGGCACTGGCAGGACTGCTGGCTTATCTTCTTAGATCCGGAGATGTCTTCCCTTCTGCTTCCATCGAGCTGAGGCTGCCACGCAAGGAGATCGCGAGGCTGGCAGCAGAATGGGCTACCTCGCTGGGTTACAGCCAATCGGGAGCAATCAGGTCGACTGTTTTCGGGTTCGAAGAAAACGCCAAGACGTTCCTCGAGTACGAGCTCGGCGCCGCCGAAGCCAACGCCTTGATGAAGGAGCGGATACCTGTCTGGTACTGGTCGACAAGGTTCTGCAAACCGCTGCAGTTGGAAGAGTGTACCGTCGCCCTGAGCCCGGCCGGGCGGCTTACCGGTTTCATCCACACAGTCGAGAACGACCGTGCCCTGCCGTCGCTCTCGCATGAGCAGGCCAGACAACTGGCCATGCGGTTCGTCGAGGATCGCGCCAAGGTTTCGCTGGCCCGTTACAAGCCGGTTGAAGATGGAATCGAGTCGCAGCCACACCGGACAGACCATTACTTCACGTGGGAGGACACGAGCCAGGAATTCAAAGGGGCGCGCCTGCGCGCCTACGTCTACGTTTCTGGAAACATGCTGACCATGTTCAGCTTCGGACTCTACGTCCCGGAGAACTGGCAGCGAAAGTTCAGCGAGCTGCGCTCGTATAACGCCGCCCTCGAAGATGTAGCCAGCATTTTCTATGTCACCTTCAACGCCGCCACCTTCTTCGCCTTCGTCTGGGTGTTCACCAGCGGCAATCTCCGCTGGCGCTTCGCCGGGGCGGTCGCCGCCATCATCGCCTTTATGGATCTTGCCGAGTCGCTGAACTCGATGCCTGCTGCCATAAGGGGCTACACAACCACCATGTCGTTCAAGGGCTACATGCTGGACGTCTATCTGTCGGCCGCCTGGAGCGCGGTAGGGCAGTTCCTGCAGGCCTTTGTTCTGGCCGGTGCGGCCGAGGGTCTGTACCGCATTTTCTACCCCGGCAAGACCGCTCTCGAGCGCCTGTTTTCCACGGGTGGATTGAAGTCTCGGCAGGTCATAAGCGGTCTTGCCGCCGGGCATCTGCTCTTCGGCATGCACCTGGGCTGGGTCGTCCTCTATTACCTGTTCGGGCGCCGACTGGGCATCTGGTCGCCACTCGAGGTCAGGAACATCGAGGGATTGAGCAACACCCTGCCCTTCTTCTCGGCTATGAACGTAGGCGCCAGCGCCTCCTTTTTCGAGGAGCTCACCTACCGCGTGCTGGGCATGATCATCATGCAGAAGCTGGTCAGGAACTTCTGGCTGGCCAACTTGCTGCAGGCGGCCGCCTGGGCTTTCATGCACAGCAACTATCCGCAGGAGCCGCCCTGGGCCCGTGGCGTGGAGCTGACAGCGGTAGGGCTGCTCTACGGCGTGGTGCTGCGCTCCTTCGGCTTAATTGCTTGCCTTTGTTCGCACTACGTCTTCGATGCTTTCCTGGGTGTACAACCGTTGTTCGTTGCATCGCAACCGGCCCTTCAGGCATCCGCCTGCCTGGCCGTGGCTCCCTTTCTGGTGGCGCTGGTCCTGTCGCTTGTTCTCCGGAGCCGAGGTCCCTCACCCGACGAAGAGTCGCTGACCAACGCACAGATACGGGCCGTGCGCAAGCACTCGGAATTCGAGGAGATCTTCCCTGCCACACCATACCAATACAAGCCGCTCTCGGGCGGGCTGCGCAAGGCGCTGATTGTCATGACTGTCGCCGCCTGCCTCCTGGAGTTCGGCTATTTCTTCCCTGTCGTAGCGCAACGGGCCACCCTGACCGTCTCCCGCGACGACGCTCTGGCAATCGCCCGGCGCTATCTGCTCGAGCGCAAGATTTCTCCCTATGGGCGCTTCGAGGCAGCAGAGCTCAATCAGGGTCTGGATTCTCTGGCGCTGCAGTACATCTTCGAGAAGGAGAAGTTTGCGCGGGCGGCTGAGCTGGCTGTTAAGGCGTCGTACCCTCTCATGTGGCAGGTGCGTTTCTTCCGGCCGCTCGACCCCGAGGAATACACTGTGTGGCTGACTTCCCGGGGCGAGCCGATATCGCTGACGGTGAGCCTCGCCGAGGACGCTCCCGGGGCCAAGCTCACCAGGGACCAGGCGCTGAGCAAGGCGGACGCTTTCCTGGCAGCCGAGCACAGGGAAATGCTGCCGCTGAAATTCGAGGATGCCTCATCCACCATAAGGAAGAACCGCACCGACTGGGTCTTTACGTACGGCTCGCGCCAGTACACGGTGGCCGAGGCCGACTTCAAGGTGGAGGTCACCGTCATTGGTGACATGGTCGGCGGCTACCGCTGCTACTGGCAGCTTCCGGATCACTGGATCTGGGAGAAATCTCGGCGGACGACCAAGGATCAGTTCTGCGGTTACCTGGTGTCGTTAATCCAGATAGCCGCCTTTGCTGCCTTCATCTGGTGGTGCGTCGGTGTCGCCCGGTCCGGAGCCATACGATGGCGCCCGGTCGCCATGCTGGCCCTGGCCGTCTCTCTTCTGGCCGTGCCGCAGGCTCTCAATGATTTGCCACGCTTCTTCGTTCTGTACCGAACGGATACGCCTTTGCTTTCCTACTTTGTCGGCCAGGCCGTCCGCCAGATTCTCACTCCGGTCTCGACCATCGCGATTGTGGCAGGACTGGGTGCCTTCGGTCTGGGCTCGTTTCGCTTGATGTTTCCGCGTAATTCGCCTGCGGCTATCCTGAAAACAGCCATCTCTGGCGATTCGGCTGCCGAGCGAGCCGCGCGGCTTGAGTTCTGGCTCGACGCGACGCTTGCCGGATACGCCTTCGGCATAGGATACACTGCCCTTACGGTCATCTCCGCGGCCATCCACTCCTGGTGGTCACCGGTCGTAGCGCTTGCGCCTCTGTCCAAATTCTGCAATCTGGCCAACGTTTTCAACCCTTCGCTCGATGTTTTCACGGACGCGCTGTCACGCGCGGTGTCATTCATTCTTTTGTGCGGCGTGCTGGTCGGGCTCTACGCCAAGTACTTCCGCAGCGCTAGAGGCTACCTGCTTCTAGCGCTGCTGGTCAGCCTCAGCTACCCCTCCACCGACAAATACTGGCAGGACTACATCGTCGATGCCGCCGCCTTCTTCGTCTATGCTCTAGGCGTCTGGGTCCTCATAGCCAGGGTGGCCAGGCAGAACCTCCTGGCTTATTTCCTGGCAGCTTTAGCGGCGGTCTTCTCCGGGTCCATACGAGTGCTAATGATGCACGCCCCCGTGTTCTTTGCCCGAGACATCGCGATTCTCTTGCTGATTCTGGCCAGCCCGGCAATTTACGTGGCGGTGCTTGAGTACAAAAGCAGAGCCGAAGGCAGCTCAGCGGCTGATTGAGTTATCCCGACTGGGCTCCGGTGCCCTGTCCGGGGCCGGGCGGGTTGACCAGCGTGTCTTTGTTCTGCTGAACCGGGCGCCCGATCGCCATGGCAATCATGAGGCACTGATCCACGCGCTCCATTACCTCCTGCGGGAACTCGCCAATTTTGCTCACCAGCAGTGTTTTGGGGATGGTGGCAATCACCGTGCAGTC
>DATNRD010000116.1:0-7732 GCA_036703665.1 Candidatus Obscuribacterales bacterium | reverse complement strand
GCGACCAGTACGGCTGCTGCAAGAAAGTCGGTCCGACTCGCCCTGGCCGCGTGATGGTCCGGTGACGGACTAGCCGTTTTCTCCGAGCGTGGTGCTTCAAGAACTCCAGACATTAACCTGGACAACCCTCCTGTCCTTGGCCGGGCTATAGAAAAGCTCGGCGCGAAACCGCTTGTCGAAGTAAAAGTATTCAGCACCGTGGTCGGAGTCCCGTGCCGTCAAATCCTCGTCGTCGTGTTCAGTGACCTTTGGCTTGAGGTCCTGAAGCAGGCGGTTGACGACCTCCAGCGCTTGTGCCCTGGCAATGCCCGGCTCGGGATACTTCACTTCGATGCCAAAGCAGCGGCCCCCACGGCAGTGCGCGGTGTAGCTGCATCCTTCCGGACCTGGGCTCTTGCTGACGTACTGAACTTTCTCCCCAAAGTGTCCGTTTGCATCAAAGGCGAACAAATCGCCAGCCGCTGCAAAAGTCGCTTGCGGCGCGCCGAGGCGGACCTGGTCAAGACTGGATATGGCAGGCGCGTATGTGCGCCCGCCGGTTGAACAGCCGGCACACACGACAGATGAGGAGATTATTAGAATTGCGGCGAGCGCGCGCACTGTCCGGCTTTTCACCTGAGAACCCGGTTGCCGGGCACACTCTAGCAAGCTCTCGGCAACCGGAACAAGTCCTATCCATTAACGTATGTCATGAAGCAGGCCGGGAACGCCATGACTCCCTAGCCGTGGATGTGCAAGAATTGCAAAGTGCCCGAGACGGCGCTTAAGTGCTGACCATGATTAGCGTCGGCTCATCGACCGCAAGTCAAGACAAAGGGCGGCTGGGCCCTTACAATCGCTGCTGTCATGCCCTCCACTTCTGTAGACATCACGGTAATTCTCGCTTGCCGGGACCGGGGGCGCTTTCTCCATCCGGCGGTCCGCAGTGTGGCCGATGCGGTGGAACGGGCCGAGTCAGAGCTGGGCATAAGCATCGAGTGGCTAACAGTTGCAGCACCCTCCTCGGAGGCGACCGAACAGTACCTGTCGAATCACCTGCCATCCAGGTCCAGGAGGGTACGCTTCGCCGGCACGGATTTAGCTGCCGCCAAAAATCAGGCAGTAGCCGAGGCCCGCGGCCGGTACATCGCCATGACCGGCGGGGACGACCTTGTATCCAGCAACTGGTTGAGCAAGTCTTATGAGTTGTGCATGGCCGAGCCCAGAGCCGTCGTCTTTCACCCGCATGCGGTCATCGTCTTTGGAGACACTCGGCTGCTGTACGTAACACCTGACCAGGAAGACCCGGACTTGTCCCCGGATGCCATTTTTGCGCGCAATCTCTGGCCGGCTACCTCAGTGGGGCAGGCGAAAATCTATCGTGACCACAAATTTGTCGATGCCGACCAGGAGCGTGGATTTGGCTACTCCGATTGGCACTGGGTTTGCGAAACCGTGGCAAGCGGTGTGGTGCACAGACCCGTGCCGCGCACGCTGTCCTGTTGCCGGCAACAGGATACGCACACTTGCGTGCCTGTTCCGGGGCGGCTGACCGATTTGCTGCCGCGCTCAAGGTTTTTTCAACGGTCTCCAGCCGGTGCTCGTGTGACATGAACAAGCTGCTGTCTGCCATCAAGCATCAAAGAGACATCAAGCTCATCAAAGACAGTCAGCTGTTTGATGAGCGTTATTACGTCACGCACTACCCCGCGGTGCGGCAATCCGGTCTCAGTCCTATCGAGCACTACCTGAAAATTGGCAGCACTGCCGGCATGAGGCCCAACGCCTTCTTTGACGATGCGTACTATCGTGCCGCCAATCCCGATGTCGCCATATCCGGGGTGAACCCGCTGGTCCACTTCATCAAATTTGGTGCCCGAGAGGGAAGAAACCCCTGTCGATCGTTCAACACCCGGTTTTACCTGGAAAAACACCCCGATGTGGCTGCTACCGGCGTCAATCCGCTGTGGCATTTTCTCACCTACGGTGCTGCCGAGCACCGCGAGACCGACAACATTCGCGCGGCGGTGCTGTCGGCGGAGAGCCGGGTGCTATATGAACGGCTTGCTGAAATAGAACCGCTGTTGCCCCCGTTCGAAGATCTGCGTTACGCGCTTCTTGATTGTGGAGAGAAGGAGTCGTTAGCCGGGCGTGCTTATTTCAAGCTGATAAGTGGCGTGACGGCTCCGTTCAGCCATCTGTTCGTCATGCAGCGCTTTACCCTCGGTGGAGCCACGACGCTGGCGATGCATTATGTGAACCTGGTCAGGGAGATTCTGGGGGCAGGAAGCGTCATGATTCTGCTGGCAGATGAGCCCGATCAGACGGCCGGACACCTGCTCCCTCCTGGCGTTCGCATGATGGCCATCGATGACCTGCAGCCCGGACTGAGCGAAGAAGACAAGATTCAGGTCCTGTCCCGCTTTATCGTCGAGACAAAACCGGATGTGGTGCACAATCTGGATTCGAACGTTTGCTGGCAGGCATTCCAGCGTTATCATCGCCGGTTCAAACCTGAGACTTCGCTGATCGCCAGCCTCTATATGTTCACATACAACGCGGCCGGACGAAAAGCCGGGTACGCAACTGAATACCTCAACAGCTGCATTGATTCTATGGATCTGGTTCTTACGGACAACCAGATGTTCAAGCGCGAAGCGTCCGAGTCCTATGCGCTGGAGAATCACAATCTCGACAAGATCGCCGTGGTCTACACGCCAATCCTGTCGAGATTCCGAGAGCCAGACAGCCAGGCGGCCTCGTCAAAGCGTATCCTGTGGTCATCCCGGCTCCATTACGACAAGCGGCCCGAGCTGCTGGCAGAGATTGCCTGCCGGATGCCCGAGTTTGTCTTCGAGGTATATGGAGGCTCTGCCTTGAGCCCGGCTGAGCAGGCAGCCATTGATAATGCGAAAAACATCCGGTTGCACGGCCCCTATCTTTCCAGTGAGGACCTCCCCAACGAAGGGATCGGTGCCTACCTTCACCTCACCAGGCATGAGGGTGGAGCAATCACGCTAAAAGAAGCCATCGTAGCCGGGGTACCCGTAGTTGCCCCTCCGCTCGGTGTCATTCCGGAGATTGTGAACCCGGATACGGGCTGGCTGGTTACAGATGCCGACGATCCGGACGCGTATGTCGAAGCGATCCATGACTGCCTGTCCGACCCGGGGGAGCGGATACGACGGATACGCAATGCTCAGGATTTGATCAAGCGGGAGCACTCCTGGGAGAGCTTCGCGCGTGCAGTGACAGCCTTGCCCGCTTACCGGCTGGCCAAACCCAATCCTCAGGCAAGCCAGGAGATCCTTCGCGCTGCGCGCTCAGGATGACACTGGCGCTTGCGCGTAAGAGGATGACAGTAATTGCGCTCAGGGTTACTGTTATTTAGCTAAGGACGAAGTTCCGCTCATGGGGACAGCTTTGCGGTCCGACCATGTCATCTGGTCAGCGCCGACCTGGCTCGCTGGAAGAAGGAGGCTATCTTCCAGGACGTGCTGCTCAACAACTGTTGGTAGGCATCCTCGAGCTGCTTGCGATGAGCAATGCCGTCTTCCAGCATTTTCTTCAGGCACGCTATTTCCTGGTGCAGTGACGCCGTGTCTCGGTCCAGCTCGTCGTAGTCTGCAAAGACGGGTTTCTCTGCTTCGAGGCGGAACAGATCAGGATAATCGAAGTTGCACCGGGCGCGCAGATACTCTGCTGTGTTGCGGTCGGCCATCAACTTGTAGAGGAGATCCAGACCAAACAAGCGGTGGACTGCAGTGCCGTGAGCCAGCGCCACATGGGCCAGATGGAAGGTGACCAGCCTGTCCTCGATCGGCCAGGGGTGCTGCCGGACCTCAGGGAAGATCTTGAGGAGCAGGTCCGCGTCCCTAATATGATCGGCATACAAAGCAAGGTTCTCGAACACCTCGAAATTTACCCTTCGGCGATTTTCCGGTGTCTCGCTGCCTGCATTGGCGTTGTTGTCGCGCAGCCTGAACCTCAACAGCTTGTCGGGCAGGATTGGGAGTTCCCCGTGGAACAGCGCCAGAATCCAGTAAGCCAGATCGTGAATCTGCCTTAAGTGGAGGGGGAAATAACCGAGCTTTTCAAAGGTCGAGCGCCTGATCATGCCGGCTGGATAGCAAAAATGGTTGTCGACCCGGAACAGGTTGTTCAGGTGCTCAAACCTGCTTAGCCCCACCCCAGCTTCTCCAGGATCGAAGCAATAGTCCACCGGATTGCCTGCTTCATCGATGAAGAGCGCCCGCCCAAAAACACCGAGCGCATCGGGATGCTCATCCAGGTAGGTCGAGAGCACCTCCAGCATGCTGGGCTCCCAGACATCATCGGTTGTGAGCCAGGCGATGTACTGACCGCTGCTGCGGGCAACCGAGTTGTCCAGGGCTGCCATATTGCCGCGATTGACCTTGTTGCACAACAAGGTAATGCGCGGGTCCTTGAAGCGCTGTATTACCTCGACATTGGCATCGGTCGAGGCATCGTCGGTGATGATAAGCTCAAAATCCTGCAGCGTCTGGTTCAAGACGCTTTGAATAGCTTCGGCTGCATACCGCTCGTGATTGTAGGTTGATGAGCAGATGCTGATTTTTGGCATGGCAGTGCTAACCTGTAGCCAGAACTGATCGGTCGCGGTCGGCAGCACCGGCGGGCCGGAACGGATTGACTGACCATGCCGCTATCAAGGCACAGAGCAGTCTTTCAGCTCGAAAGGCTGATTCTATCACGCAGGTCAAGCGGCGGGACACAAGGCGGCTCGCGCCTGTGCCTGGCCTACAGATATTTAATGCAGAAACACTATGTCGGAGCACTACGATCTAGCCTGTTATCTGGAGGTAGAGAATGGCTTTCGAGTTCTTGATTGTCGGGGCAGCACGCGGCGGAACCAGTCTGCTAATGGCTCTGCTGGATACCCACAGTAAGCTGGAGGTGGCATCCGAATTTGCTTCGGCCAAAAATCTCAAGGATGCGACCAGGAATATGGTCGACCGCGTCGAGGCGTTCAGGCAGGCATGTCTTGCCGAGGCCGAGCGGCACCCGGGCAAAATCTGGGGCAATAAGATTCTCACGGACCAGGTCTGCGCGTTATCCAATGGTGCTCCCCACCCCGGGTTTGATCTTCTCGACTATTTTTTCAATCAGGTCTTTCCGAGCATCAAGGTGGTCTTCATTCTCAGAGACGGGCGCACCTGCGTTCGGTCCAAAGTCAATCGAGCCGGGCACACTTACGAGAGCGCCTGCCGAGGCTGGAACCAGAGCATCGAGGTGTACAAGTACGTGCTGAAATACCCCGGACGCTACCTGACAGTCAAGTTTGAGGACCTCTTGATGGCGCCCCAGGCGACACTAAGGCGAATCACGGACTATCTAGGCGTGCCTTATGAAGAGGCCATGGTTTCAGGCACTAATAACGCCAAACTCCTTCCGGAATACAGGAATGATGGTTTCGACCTGAGCAAGATGCAGGTCGGGCAGCCTGGCGAGTGGCACGGCTTGATAGCTGAGAACCTGCGATTTTGCGGCTATGTTCGGGAGTGATCGAGAGAACTTGCCCTAGCACTCGATGTCCGAGGTGGTGTGCCCAGAGGCTCCGGAGATTCTTCGCTGCCCGTTAAATGGGCCGTCGCGGGTCTCCAAGCATACACGGCTGATGAGCGATGTTGTGATTCTTTTGCTTGTCGCTGTATTTGTGCGATTGCGTTGTTTTGCCACCGCTGTAATTGCCTGGGACGAGAGCTAAGGTCTACCAGGTTTGTGATTTCTTGCGCAGCAAGCATGTTGAGGGCAGATATGTTTACTTCACCATCGTGCACATTGGTTATCAGCTCACCGGCGCTTTGCTGCCGACGCGCTTTGTTCATCCCGGCGATGTCGCCAAGCCGCACATCCTGAGCACTATTTACCGGCGGCCGACTGATGCTGCCTCCGAGATTAGACGCATATTCCAAAAGGAGCCCATATTTGTCGTTGCCCCTGTAAAGGCGCCGAGAATCCGATGCCCGAGCCTGAGTAAGCAGGCCACCTATGCCATCGAAGATGAGCTCAGGGCCAACAATTTCTGGAAGCCGCTTTCGGGAACATCGCCATTTTCAGAAGGAAACAGATTGCAAGCAGCCGGCGGGACTGAGAAAACGTTTAGAGCAAGCCAAGGAAGGCGTTGTGCGGGCGTGGTAACATCGGGTTTTCAAGATACAGCCGGCGCTCCCGAGTTGCCTTGTGCCCTTGTCAACTGCAACACTAGAATCGAAACCTCAAACCGAGGCTCCTGCTCACTTTGCAGACAGGCTTCTTGGCGCGCGAGCCGGTGGTGCAGATTGGCTGGCAGTTCTGCTCATAGTACTCACAGTCGTTCTGGTCTTTTACAAGACGGTTTTCCTGGGTCTGCCGATCTCCAAAATTTCGCGCCTGGCTGAGTGGGACTCTATCTTCAGCGCATATTGGACAGGCGCCGGCGGGCTTTGCGATCCCTCGCTGGTGCAACTGCTGGTCCCTTACCACTTTCTGGTCGCTAAATACTGGCAAGCAGGGCAGCTGCCACTGTGGAACCCCTATTGCGGCTTTGGTACGCCGCTTGTGGCCGACGTTCAGGCATCAGTGTTTGCGCCCCTGCGATGGCTGTTTTACCTGATACCGACGATGCGCACCTACAACCTCATGCTTGTTGTGGAGGTGGTGCTGGCAGCGCTGGGAACGTTTGCCTTCGTGCGCTCGCTCGGGCAGCCCCGCTATGCGGCGATAGTGGCGGCTCTCGCGTATGCGCTTTGCCCTTACAACCTGTACTACCTGGAGCTGTTGACCGGTCCGGCGTACTGCATATTCCCCGGCCTGTTCTGGCTTTTTGTGCGAGCGGCGCAGCGTCCTACGGTAGGGCGGTGTGCCGTTGCCGGCGCCGCATGTGCCGCTGTTATCCTGTCGGGACATCCTGAGATCTCGTTCTTTGCGATTTCCTTTGCCTCCCTGCTGATGGTGGTGCTCATGCTCGTTGGACCGGACAGAAGGGCATCGGTCGGAGAGCGAATGAGGCTGGCTGTGAGGAATCTGCTCGTTGTTGGCTCGGTAGCCTTTTGCCTTTCGGCGCCCGTTTTGCTGCCCTTTCTCGAGTATCTGGCAAACTCCGACAGCTACAAGTTTGGCGTCAGTGGGTCGACATGGGTGCCCTGGCAGGCGTTGACCTATAACCTGTTACAGCCGGGGTTCGGACCCGCCAGCCCTTATCTCGGCATCGTGATCGCTCTTGTCCTGCCCTTATCTTTTCTTGCTGGAGCAAGAGGACAGCGCAACTTGCTGGGTTTGTCGCTTGTGGCGCTCGTTGCATTCATCGTCAGTGCCCGACTGGCGCCCCTCAACACCCTTTTGCAGATCAAACCATTTTGCTGGGTTATAACGGCGTATTGCCTTCCCTTTTTTCTTTTGATTGTTGCCGCGCTGGCGGGCGGCGGCGTGACCGAGTTCGTTGAAAGGACGCGGCCGGGGCTGAATGCTCGATTTCTCGCTCTGATGGCCGGGGCTGGTGCCCTTCTTGTGATTCCGCCTCTTCTGCAGTCCTTGCATGTCAACCTCGCCCGTGGTGACTTTGACATGATGCTCCCGCACATGGCCGTCAGTCTGAAGATCTGGAAGGTCCAGACAGCTCTTCTGGGCATCGTGGCTGCTGCATTCCTCATAAGCAGGCTCCGGACGGGAGGCAGAGATCTGCGATGGGCCCTGGCAGTGGTTGTACTCGTGATTGGTTTGGTCAGCTCCGTCA
>DATNRD010000115.1:0-6134 GCA_036703665.1 Candidatus Obscuribacterales bacterium | reverse complement strand
TAGGCCTGGTGTTGCCGTTCGGGGTCCTCAACAAGGGGGTCAAGGGCGTCGGCGCTATAGGCGGACGGGCGGTGCGTTTTGCTGGATTTGGCAAGGCGCTCGAAGGACCGCTCTCGAAAGCCGCCCTGCCCATTCTGGAGGCGGGAACGACGGGAGCGGCCTTCGAAGGGCTGCTGCGCCCGGTTCACCCGGGGGAAGGCGACTTCTGGTCTGCCCGCGGCCGCAATGCAATCGCCGGTGCCGCCACCTTCAGCACCCTGCAGGCAGCCAGCATGGGTCTCAAGGGTGTCAGCACCTGGCGGCACGCCAAGGACAGCCCATGGCTCATTAATTCCACGCGGCACGACCTGGGCCGGCACATGGTTGCCGGAGGCTTTGCCGGACTGGTCGACGCCGAGGTCAGGTCGCAGCTGTCGGGCAAGGGGCATGCGGACTTCAAGAGCCTGAGCGAGTCGGCCTATGGCTTCATGTGGGTGGGGGGCGCCCTGCGCGGTAGCAGGTGGGCTATGGACAGCGCCCGCGGCCGGTCGACCATGGCTGATATTGTGGCGCGGGACGGCAGACTGCAGAGCGTGGTCAAGGATTCTCCCACGGCCAAGGGGTTGCTGGCTGCCCTGGGTGATGTACCGGTGGAGCGGGTAAGCGGCAGCAAGACCGGCGACGTAAGCCTTCGCCAGTCGTGGACCGGACAGCACACTGTGCGGATTAGCGACCAGCTGTTCCGCTCGGCAGATCCCCTCGGAAAAACGCAGCTGCTGGTCGAGGGCATGGCCGGCGTGGAGACGGCCAGGTCGATTCCGCTTACCTGGCGGCACGCCCTGCGCCAGTCAGCCTATGCAGGGATGATGATGACTCGTGCGAAAACTGCGACCGCGCGCGAAATCAACTTTGTCAAAGAACTCGAGCAGGCGCGGGGCAGCGATGCTTCAGTCGGCGCGGCCAGGGAAAGGACGCTGGAACACTGGTCGCAGGTGGCGGAACTGAACGGGATGGATGCTAAGTTCCGTGCTGACTACCAGGCAAGATTTTCCCCGTGGGTACAAAAGGCCGCCAGCCTGCCGTTGCTGCGGTCGCTCATCGAGCGCATGGGCTCCCGGACAGCCGACAAGGAACACCTCCTGACGCTCAGGGAATTCGATGCGAAGATGCTCGATGCCGAAGCCCGTGAGAAGTACAAGGAGGACATGGGCCCGGCCGGCCAGAGGCAGGCAGATGGTACCGCTCGTGATACTAAGGGCGCAGCCCCGGAGTCCGGTCGTCCGGCGGCTGATCTGGCCAAGAATGAGAAACTAGACAGGGTCATAGACCTGATTCCGGAAAATGCCCAGGTGATCGTCGACATGGGCGCAGGCGGCGGGCAGTTCACCCGGGCGCTCAAGGCCAGGAGACCCTATGCCGAGGTCGTGGCGCTGGATTTATCCGGCGAGATGGTGTCGGGACTCAAGAGCGATCGCGCCGGCGGCCCGATCGACTACCGCGTGCAGCACGGGGACGCCATGCTTCCCGACTTCCCTCGGCACAGCGTCGATGTGATTACCGGCAACAGCCACACTCACGAGATTCTTTCCTATCCCGACGTCGGTCACGGGCACTATCGCGTAGAACACCTCAGGGAGATGTTCAGGAACTACGGGCAGATGCTCAAGCCCGGCGGCAGGCTGCTCATACAGGATTTCATCGTCCCCAAGTACGGTTCGTACAAGGGCGAGTTTCGCATTATGTTCAAAACGCCGGAGGCGCGCATGTACTTCGAGGACTTCATGCGCGAGCTCGGCGGGCAGGGCACCCATAGTCTGCCGCATGTCAAACCGGCTCCGGAGTTCAAGCCGGTGGCCGACTCGCCTGGTTCCGCCGGTGGTGGCGTCCAGGGTTCTGCCGCTGCTGCCGGAGAGCTGCTTATCTCTTCCACTTACGGAATGCGCATGAAGAAGTACGGGTGGCCGGAGAACATTCGTGGCGAGTACGACGGAGTGTTGCAGGAGAAATTCGCCAATTTGACTTCCGACGGCATGGCGTCCATGGTGAAGGAGACGGCGCCGGAGGGGTATCTCATGGACATCCTGCGGGAAAACACCTACACATCGCCTGACTATCTGGAGCACTGGGCGAAACACTTCGAGGTGCAGGTGCAAGGGCCTGACGGGAGGTGGACACCGATCACGGACATGAACAACTTCCACACCAGAATCGTCCTGGGAGCCGAGAAAGTTCCCACGCCGAGCAACCCGCTGGAAGCCTTCTTTGGTTTCCCGAGACCGCCCATTCCTGGTCTAACGCCTCCCGAAGGACAGTCGATTTACGCGCGCGTTTCTCCCGGCGCCGTGCTTGGACCGATGCAGTCCTCGTGGCCAGCGCGGATCAATGTCGGCAACGAGACACAGCCTTTTATTCCCGAGAACAGAATCGACGATGACAGGCGAAAGCGCCGTCCGAATGCAGGCGCCAACAATGGTTAGGCGGCAATAACAGCGGCCCAAACTACGACGTGTCGATCGGACAGGCAAGGCGAGTGAGACTTTCTAAGCTCAGCGGTCCTGATACATGAAGGTCAGGCGCCCCAGGTAGCATAGCGCCTTTGTAGCTGCAACGATGGAAAAGTTGTTGCGAATTCGTCCGTCGACGACCCACTGCCAGCATTCGCTCAGGCTGAGCCAGAACAACCTGTGGTTTTCGTGAGGCTCGGGGGCGCTATCCCCATGCTTCAATCCTCTGGCCAGGAAGTAGTGGCATTTCCAATTGGAAGATCCCTGGGCACCGCATGTAGTGCCAAGGTCCGTCCAGTCAGAGGCTGCCAGTCCCGTTTCTTCAGCCAGCTCACGCTTGGCGCCTTCAAGCGGAGAATTGCCCGACTCGACCTTTCCTGCCGGCAATTCGATCAGGAAGTCATCGACTGCCGGCCTGTAGGCTTCTATCAATAGAACCTGGTCACGATCGTTTACGGCGAATATAACGGCGCCCGGCAGCGTCCTCACGACGACTCGCTGTTGCGTGTGGCCAGGGCCCCAGCGCAGTTGGAGTGTTTCTATCGTCTCGATGCTTCCTTCCCAGATGACGGCTCTGGATACGATTTCCGGTTTTTCCATGGAATCTGATCGTTTTTGCAGGGACACAGTTTACTAGTGTACTGTCCACCCGCGCATTCCGTTCTGTGCAATTCAACATTGCCGGCCCCGCTGCGCGGCGGTATTAGTAAGTGCGGAAACCCGGAATCCCCTGGAACCTCAAGGGAAGGCGATCGGCCGACGGTCGCCTTCTCGTCGAGGCTCACTTACTAGAGGCGCTACTGGAACGGTGATGGAATCCTCGCTGTGGAGGAGTCTGCCCTCAGCCTGGAGCGTTCCAGCTCTCCGAATGACTGAAGGCCTACAGCCAGCCAGGTTGAGAAACTATAAAGTTGGCAGCCGCCCGCAACCCCGGCGGTGATAATGAGGCCGTAAGCCCAGATCTGGAGAGATTGGCTATGGTCTTAGAAGTTCGCACGCTGCCCGAGTTTCGCAACGAGCCGTTCACCGATTTCTCGGTGCCGGCAAACCAGGAGGCTATGAAGGCCGCAATTGCCAAGGTCAAACAGCAGTTGGGGCGAAACTATCCGCTCATCATCGGGGGCGAGAGAATCGAGACCGGAGATTGGCTCATCTCGACCAACCCTGGCGCTCCCGATCAGGTCATCGGCAAGTTTGCCAAAGCCAGGAAAGAGCATGCTGAAAAGGCGATTCAGGCAGCGACAGAGGCTTTCGCGAAGTGGAAGAGGGTTCCCGCCGAGGAGCGCGCAGAACTTCTTTTCAGAGCAGCCCGCCTGATCCGAGAGCGCAAGCATGAGCTTGCTGCCTGGATGATTCTGGAGATCGGCAAAAACTGGGCAGAGGCCGACGCGGATGTCGCTGAGTCTATCGATTTCTGCGAGTTCTACGGGCGCGAGATGCTCAGGCTCTCCCAGCCACCGGCTCTTACCCCCTACCCCGGAGAGGACAATCGCCTTGCCTATATCCCGCTGGGAGTGGGCGTGGTCATCCCGCCGTGGAACTTCCCGCTGGCTATCCTTGTCGGTATGACTACGGCCAGCATTGTGGCAGGCAATTCCGTCGTTCTCAAGCCGTCCAGCGAGACGCCCGCTATTGCTTATCAGTTTGTCGGGATCATGGAGGATGCGGGCATTCCGCCTGGCGTTCTCAACTTCGTCCCGGGCTCTGGTGGTGAAGTCGGCGATTACCTGGTGCTGCATCCGAAGACGAGATTTGTCGCTTTCACCGGCTCCAAGGAAGTCGGCTTGCGCATAAACGAGCTTGCCGCCAAGCCGCAGCCGGGCCAGATCTGGATAAAGCGCGTGGTGGCCGAGATGGGCGGCAAGGATTCAATCGTCGTGGACAGCGATGCCGATATCGAAGCCGCGGCCGATGGCATCGTGGCCAGCGCTTTCGGGTTCCAGGGGCAGAAGTGCTCCGCCTGCTCGCGTGCCATCGTCCACAAAGGTGTCTACGATAAGGTGTTGGAGAAGGTCGTCGAGAAGACCAGGAATCTCGTGGTTGGACCGGCCGAAGAGCCTCAGACCTACATGGGTCCGGTTGCCTCCAAATCGCAGTACACAAGCGTCCTCGAGTACATCGAGGTCGGCAAGAAGGAAGGCCGGCTGTTGTGTGGTGGCAAGCCGATTCAAAAGCCGGACGGCGGCTTTTACATTGAGCCCACGGTGATAGCTGACGTCGACCCGAAAGCTCGTATTGCCCAGGAAGAAATCTTCGGGCCGGTGCTTGCGTTCATCAAGGCCGGCAGCTGGGATGAGGCTCTGGAAATCGCCAACAACACCGAATTTGGTCTAACCGGCGCGGTCTATTCCAAGAACCGTGATCATCTCGAGCAAGCCCGCGAAGAGTTTCATGTCGGCAACCTCTACTTCAATCGCAAGTGCACAGGCGCTCTGGTCGGTGTTCATCCGTTCGGCGGGTTCAACATGAGCGGAACCGACTCCAAGGGTGGGGGCAGAGACTACCTTCTCCTGTTCACGCAGGGCAAGGTTGTCAGCGAGAGGAAGTAGCACTCTTCACAACCCGACCCGGTGTCCTGTGTTGAGGATTGTTAAGATGCCGGCCGGCCGTACGCGGCCGGCCGGTGTGCTTCATTAATGCGTCTACATTTGTATCTGGCTAACTCAGCGCCGGAATCGCGCTGTTGACATCGACTTGAGCGGCTGGCTCAGCCACAGTATCATGCGCGTCACTGGAGCACTTTGCGGTTACGTGAAGTCTCGAATGTTACCGGTGAGAAATGACGTTTCCCGTGACGTAAGGTCACGCTTAGTGGAGTCACTGCCATAACTACCAAGAGGAGATCGATAAGTATGTTCAAGACATCGAAGGTCACAGTGGCGGCAACGGCAGCTCTTACAGCAGCGGCGATGAGCGGGCTGTTTGCAGGAGTAGCCTTTGCGCAGGAGAGCGACCAACCGGCGCCAGAGAAAACAGAAAAGGCTGGAAAGAAAGCCGAAAAAGGGAAAGTGAAGGCTCACGAGTGCGCCGGCAAGAACGAGTGCAAGGGTCAGGGCGGCTGCAAGACCGGCGACCAGGGCTGCAAGGGCAAGAACACCTGCAAAGGCAAGGGTGGCTGCAAAGTCGGCTAATTGAATCGAGCAGCGGCGGATCGGAGCAACTCCGGTCCGCTGCTGCTATCATTTCTCCTGGCTCTTTTGCGGGTTCTTGCTTTATGCCGGCCAACAAGTTCAACGGGTTTACTCACCTGGGGATTGGCATCGGCCTTCGTATACCGCACTACCGGTATATCCTTGCAAAGAAGCCCCAGATAGACTGGTTTGAGATTATCTCTGAAAACTATATGGTGGACGGCGGGCGTCCGCTGGAGATCCTGGATGAGATCCTGGAGACGTACCCGGTCGTTCAGCATGGCGTTTCGCTTTACTTCGGGTCGACGGATCCAATTGATCGCGACCAGCTGCGCCGGTTGAAACGCCTGGCGCAGCGCACCCGGACGCCGTTCCTCTCGGATCACCTGTGCTGGGGCAGTGTGGACGGCAATTACACGCACGACCTTTTGCCGATCCCCTATACGTTTGATGCCGCGCGCAACACAGCCGAACGCATCAGGATGGCGCAGGAATTTCTGGAGATTCCGGTCTGCGTCGA
>DATNRD010000114.1:0-4884 GCA_036703665.1 Candidatus Obscuribacterales bacterium | reverse complement strand
CAGGACAAGGGCGCGGTGGTCTTCGACTACGGCAACAACATAAGGCAGGTGGCGCACGACGGTGGGCTGGCCGAGGCTTTCTCCTTCCCGGGCTTCGTACCTGCTTTTATTCGCCCGCTCTTCTGTAAGGGAAAAGGACCGTTCCGCTGGGCGGCCCTTTCCGGGGATCCTGCCGACATCGAGAGGCTGGACCAGGCCATCCTGGAGAACTTCCCGGATGACAAGCCGCTTACCCGCTGGATCGAGATGGCCGCCAGGCGCGTGCAGTTCCAGGGGCTGCCGGCCCGCATATGCTGGCTTGGTTACGGCGACCGGGCCAAAATGGGTCTCATCATGAACCGGCTGGTAGCCGAAGGGCAGCTGAAGGCTCCTGTCGTCATCGGCCGGGATCACCTCGATGCAGGCTCCGTTGCCTCGCCCAATCGCGAGACGGAGGGAATGAAAGACGGCTCTGATGCGATTGCGGACTGGGTCTATCTAAATGCTCTCCTGAACGCCGTCGGTGGCGCCAGCTGGGTGTCCGTCCATCACGGCGGCGGCGTCGGCATAGGGTATTCGCTGCACGCCGGGCAGGTGATTGTCGCAGATGGCACCACATCTGCCACCACACGGCTGGAGAGAGTGCTCACGACCGATCCGGGCATGGGCGTAATCAGGCATGTAGACGCCGGATATGAAGAAGCTATATCCTTTGCTCGCCAAGCGGGCGTGAGAATCCCCATGCAGGAGCTGTAAAAGGGGCGCGCCCAGGCGCGCGGCCGGGCACCAGGCTGTCCCTTAACGGCGATTAAATTAATTACCGTAAGCCTTGGAAATTCGGGATAGCCGTTCAGGCTATCATTTTCAGGCGGTGAAGCTGCGCGGATTAACTGGCCGGAACTCGGGTGCCATCTGGACGTCCCATACTATGATTGGCAAGCCCAGTTCCATTAACCAGGCAGTCGTTAGTCAAAGCGCTGTACCCTTGAGTACGCTGGTGTAGCGGATGGGTCGTCTTGTCCAGAAATTTGGCGGTACTTCGGTTGCCGACGTGAAGCGCATTCGCAAGGCGGCCGAAATTGCTGTAAAGGCTGCCAGTGAGGGCCACGAGGTGGCTGCGGTTGTGTCGGCGATGGGACACACCACCGACGAGCTTATCGCGCTTGCCGAGCAGGTCAGCCCGGAGCCCAGCGCCCGCGAGATGGACATGCTGCTTTCCACGGGCGAACAGGTCTCGATTGCGCTCATGTCCATGGCCATACAGTCCCTGGGCAGGCAGGCAAGATCCTTTACGGGAGCGCAGGCCGGCATCATCACCGAGCACAATCACGGGCTGGCACGCATCAAGCAGGTGTGTCCCGGTCCGGTCGAGGCCAGCCTGGCCAGAGGCGAGATCGCCGTGGTGGCTGGATTCCAGGGCATATCGGAAAATCAGGAGATAACCACGCTCGGGCGTGGCGGCTCCGACACAACCGCTGTGGCGCTGGCCGGTGCACTGGAGGCTGACCGCTGCGACATCTATACGGACGTAAACGGTGTTTACACGGCCGACCCACGCATGTTTCCTGAGGCAAGGCGCCTCCCCTCGGTCAGTTACGAAGAGATGCTGGAGCTGGCGCTCTCGGGAGCCAAGGTCATGAACGCGCGTTCGGTCGAGCTGGCCATGGACACGCACGTGCCGGTCAGGGTGCGCTCCACCTTCGAGCCGGAAGATCTCGGCACGCTCGTTACCCACCAGCTCGTGACGCCGGAATACTATGTCACAGGCATCGCCTGCGACATGAGCCACGCCTGTTTGACTCTGACCTCCGACGCCTCGCACCGCCGGGCGCTGGAAGGCGTGTCGAGCCTGTTTACACGGCTGGCCGAACTCAATATCGGAACAGACATGGTGATGCTCCTGGCCAGGGAGGACGAGCCTTGCCAGGAGCTGGCCTTTACCGTAGAGCGCAAGTACTTGAACCGGGTCAAGGCAGTAATCGAAGCACTGGGTGACGAACTGGGCAGCCCGAAGGTGACGGTCGACAGCGAGATAGCCAGAATCGCCGTGGTGGGGCGCGGTATTACCACGAGGCCGTCGATCGTAGCCGGCATCTTCGATACGCTCTTTACTGCCTCTATTCCCGTGCAGATGGTCTCCAGCGGCGAGATCAAGGTGAGTGCCGTCGTGCCGGCCAAACATGCACGAGAAGCAGTAAAGCTTATTCACAAACGGTTCGGACTTTCGCGCACCGTGCTGGAAGAATTATAATACTTGGACTCCTGACAGCTCTGACGTGCGTCCTCCAATAAACAGTCAGGGGTCGACAGCGAGGGATAAGACTGATGTGCCCACCCGCATTTGACAACCTTATAAGCAAGTTCAAAGAAAGCACCAAGCAGGCTGCCGATCAAATGAGCAAGGCTGCCAAGATTGCCCGGCTCAAGATGGACATCATGACCTTGACCGGAGAAAAGACACGTTACCTGCAAACTATCGGCGAGCGCACATATGAGCTGTTCACGCAGACCAACGGCATCGACGGCGCCGCCCTGCGCGAAAAGGTGCGCAACGAGCTGAATCAAATCGAACGTATCGAAGGGCGTATTCGCGACCTGGAAGGGCAAATTGCCGACCTGCAGGCCATGGTTCAGCATGCCGAGTCACCGGATGTTGCCGATGCGGAGGTGAAAGAAGTGACCGAACCTTCCGCCTCGGCTGAAGAGCAGCAACAGAGCTCTTGATCTGGTGCCGTTTATGAGCACGAGTGTTGCTAGGCCGGCGCTCACGCTGCTTATCGCTTTCACGGCAGCCCGTTTGCTTTTGCCTGGCCAGGCCCGTGCCGATGTCATATCACCGCACATCAATGACCACGGTCGGGTCTATTCGGACGAGCCGCCCAACAGTGCGCTGTATGGGACCGGCATGTCGGGCCGGATGTCGGAGGCTTCGGCCTTGAGGTTCGAAGGGGAGCAGGATCTTCAAACCCGCAACCTCAACGAAGCCGTACGCAAACTCGGCAAGGCGGTTCAGCTGGACCCGGGATATCCGCCCGGACACGTGCTTTACGCCAGAGCCATTACGGCCAAGTTCTATGCCAACAAGGGACCGATCGACGAAGACCTTCTCAGGCGCTGCATCGACGAATGGAAGTTGATCTGGCGCCACGACGCCGACCAGCTCGAGCAGATGGAAGCAAGATCGACCGCGCGCAAGCTCATACGCATTGCCAAGGCGATCGAGAAGAAGAAAAAGGAGCAGGCCAAAGCCTTGTTAGCCGAGCAGCGCCGCGTCCCGGAAAAAGACCGCTGGCCGTAGGTGCTTGCCCGCCCGCGTCCGGGTAGCTTGGCCGCTCTCGTGCGTGCGACAGGATGCCTCCTGCGCCGGCAAGCGTTCGCTCCTGCAGTCACATTTTGCCGGCAATAGCTGTCATAATGTAAAGAAGCGGCGCACGCTGAATTTTGCGGATTCTACGTGATGCGTCAAGAGCAGCAATTCTGGGGCTGAAACTAGTTTTGCACGATCGAAATCCGCAAGTCGGGTCAGGGCGTTCCTGTCAAGGACCGGCTGCCGGTCTCGACAGGTACATCCAGCGGAGCGCGTCAGCATGAAGAAAAGGCTCAAAATTGACATCACGCTCGTCATTAGATGGGCCAAGTGTGATGGTTAGCCGAAAGTCATCGCCAACAGGACACTCGACTGAGAGGGCGAGGCGGCTTTTGCCACGCATCGATTCGTCGGTGGAAGATCCTTACGATTTGTCTTTTCTGCACAATTTCAGTTGTGATTGCCCTGATGCCCGCATAGCGGACGCCTTGAAACATCTGGTTGCCGCATGGCTGTCGTCGGTGCACGAGATACCGCACTTCCTCGGTGCCGTTGAGGAAGAGCTGCATCTGACCGGCGCCGAAGCCGTTCACATTCGCTGGCTTTTAGCGCTTAATCCCAACACGCCGCCCGCCATATTGGATGAGCTGCATGGCGAAGGAGTAGCAAAAGTTCTGGAGCGAATCGCGGAGAATCCTCGCACCAGCGCCGAAACTCTGAAGGAACTCGCTTATCAGGCGGTAGTTGACATCCGGATCGCCGTGGCAGGCAACATAAACACGCCTGTGGCCAGCATCATGATGCTCAGTGCCGATGACAGTGTCGATGTCAGATTGAGCCTGGCTGAGAACCATAACATCCCCTTCGCGGCGCTCGAGGTACTGGCGAACGACGATAACCCTTACGTGAAATTCCGCGCCGAGAAGACCTTGAAACGGCTGCGATACTGACCTTCTTCGCTGGCGCATTCCTGACTGGAGAGGACAAAACATGAGCATATCCTGGGGCAAGCAGCAGCGGGTCTCGTTTCAAGGTGCGTGGAAGCTGGAGGAGTGGAGCCCACCTCCATCCTCCGGTTTATTCGCCATAACCTACAAGCAGGATAAGACAAACCGTCCGAAGAGCCATACCGTGGTCTACTTCGGTCAGGGTGCCGACCTTACCGGACAAGGCTTGCCGTGGTGTCACGAGGCCTCGGACAGGTGGTTAGACGTGGTGGGCGGCGCCCGCAGCGAGTTGTATGTCTTCTTCCATCCCATGCCCCATTCGACGCAACTCGAGCGCTGGATGCTGCACGAGCGGTTAATTGCTGAATACAGGCCGCTGTGCAATCGACCCTGACTGCGGCCTGAGGCCCATATCAGCTCCTCGTTGCTTTCAATGGCGGGCAGCTCACCGACACGGGGGTTTCGCGAGCGCAGCCGCCCGAGGTAAATTTCTGCCGCTGCCGGTACCCTGATGGCTTGCGTGAACCAGCAGCGGCAGCGACCTGTCCCGTACCGGCTCAGCCGGCAAGCGACAGGCGATCTAAGTTACCCCGGCAGACAAAGGCCGATACTGCGGGCGCAGTCTGCGGGCAAGCGCCACCTCGAAGGCAG
>DATNRD010000113.1:0-3079 GCA_036703665.1 Candidatus Obscuribacterales bacterium | reverse complement strand
GGCGTGCACGTGTATGCTCTAAACGACGGCATCACACCCGTCAGCAGTGCTCTCTATCTGTCGCCGGAAGCCTGTAAGACGCACATGCTGCTGCACGAATCGGACATCCGGAGCCTCAAGCCGGCAATCGATGTGCGCAAGGCCAGGGTCTTCAGGAACATCAATCACATTACCTTCGTCACCGGTAAGCCGCCACACCGCGGGTCGCCGCTGGTGCGCGACGAGCTCAATCCCGAGCAGCCGGAACAGCAGATATTCGACTGGATGCTTGCCGATCTTCTCGAAGCCGGCGACCGTGAGCAACCGACGGCGGAAGCCGGCGCGGAGCGTAACTAGCGGTCGACGATGTCGAAGTCCACGCTGGATGTGCTCGTTGGCGGCAGGCGCCGGCCTGCGCGCCCACCGGAACCTGAGCCAAATCCAAACGAATACTGGCCGGACGGAATCGCACGATAGAGCACGGAGTTGTTGGCCGTGTCGCCAGTGGTCGTCACCGGCAGCGCAGGGGGACCCCCGCCTGGCGTCGGCGACTGCGCTCCCTTGCCGGTCTTGCCGCTCTGGTGCGGCGTCGTAGTCTGCCACGGCGTCCCCATAGCAGTGTCCTGCCCCGGTGTGCCTAGCGCCGGCGGCGGCTCCAGCGCCGGAGGCGCCAACCCCGCGCCTGCTTGCGGCATCACGGGAAGGTCCTCCTGCGGCGGCGTGAACCCGGGCAGCCATTCGCGGTTGCGCTTGACAGCCGGCGAGAATCCTGCCTGACCGCTTAGGGCATCATACGTGTCGGAAAGGTGGTTAGTGGCAATGAGCAGCCGGCCGGGTTCCAGCGGGCTCGCGGCCGCGGGAAGCGTAAGCACGCCTGATGCAAGAGCCAGCGCCAGCGAAGTAGTAAGGATTGTTTTCATCTGGGCCTTCCTCAAAAAGGTTAACGGTCACTCAGGCAAGTCCACGCACTGTCATTCTGAGAGCAAGGCGAGGCGAAGAATCTCTGACCGAGATCCCCTGCTGTGAGAGATTCTTCGTTGCCCCTGCTGGGCTCCTGCGAATGACAGGCGGTGAGGTCCACCACCGAACCACTGCGGGGACGGAGGATATTTGCCTCACAAGCGTGCCCAATTTACAGCAAGCGGGACACTCTTTTGGAATGTCCCTCTCGCTGTTTGCTGGGCTCGTGCACGGTTACACTTTACCTTTGCCCGGCGCCTGTGTAAATTCGCAAAGAAGTATGCACGAAAGCGCGTATTGTCCGAATGTGCATTTGTCGGTGTAATGGATCGGCACCGCGACGAGACGCTGCAACGGTGACGAGGTCTCGATGCTGACCGGTGAGCGACCCTTTCTATCGACAGCTGGCTGCGCCGCCGTGCAGTCTTGCCCATGCTGTAGGATGTTTACAGATACGCGGGGTAATCGGGCAGGGGGTTATGGACACATCTAACGGCAAAATCAAGGTGCTTGTGGTCGAGGATCATTACGCGACGCTGGAGGGGCTTCGCTCGGGATTGTCGCGCGAACCCGATATCGCTGTCATTGGAACGGCGGTCAACAGCGATCAAGGAATCGCCATGGCCGGCGAACTCAAGCCGGACATAATTCTTCTGGATCTGCACGTGCCTGGCTCGCTGGGTCCCAAGTCCATGGTTCAGAAATTCTGCGAGATTCCAGGCTCTCGCGTTGTTGTTTTCTCCGGCGAGGGGCGCATGGCCTTCATTCAAACCGTGCTCGGCATGGGCGTTGCCGGTTACCTGCTCAAGTCGGAGAGCATGGAAAAGGTGGCGCAAACGATCCGCGACGTCAAGAACGGCAAGTCGTCGATTATCTCCGACGAGCTGAGAACTGGCGACACCAGGCTGACCAGGTCGGAACAGGAAGTGTTGAAAATGCTGGCGCGCGGCATGAAGTATCAGGACATCGCCGATCACCGCCTGACCTCGCCGGCCACGGTTCGCAAGCAGTGCGAGCTGCTCTTGCTGAAGCTTGGGCTGCAGACGCGCGAAGAGCTCATCGCGTGGGCGGTGAGCAACGGCTACGGGGGGCTCGAGTTGGAGGCATGACTGACTGGCTTAAAGCTCTGGGCGATGCCGGCAAGAAGTTGACTCCTAAAAAGAGGGGCGATGAGAACGCTGCCAAGCCCACCGAGGAGCAGGAGCTTAAGACCTTGCTGGGACAGAGCCTGGAGGAGCTGCGCGCCATGCGGGTTCAGTCAGGCAAACCCGAACTTGCGTCTTTGAAGGTTACGGAGCCGCCCTCGGCCTGGCGTTCTCTCTGGCTCGGCGAGCTGGTGCGGCAGTGCGGGCGCGCTGCAGGAGAAAGAGCATCCTGTGGGCAGGTGGAGTCCGCCACCCTTACCAATCGCACCGATGCCCTGGTGACGGCAATCTTTGCAGTCATCGAGGATCTCGCCGGTGAGTACAACACGCTGGTCGGTCCACGCATGGGCATCAGCATGACCAGACCCAGCGCCGTAAGGGAAACCACGGTTGGTGAAACGCGCGTCCGCGGAGCGGAGGAACCGCCCAGCATCACCTATTTGCGTTGCCGGGCATCGACTCCGTCGCTGTGTCTGAGCGTGCGGGGCAGGGATGGAATTGTCGAATTCTACGTGCTGCCCGTCAACGAGATTTTCCTGCTGTCTGAGGCGGAGACCGAATCACGCCTTATGGCGCGCTTGAGATTCGACGCCAGGATACCGGGCGGGCTGTGGACGTTGGATGGATTTCCGCTCGATGAGCCGGAGCTGAAAGTTCTCATAAGAGACATATTCAAGGAATTTGTCCTGCGGTCGGCCGGTGAGATCATGGCCGAGGTCGACACTCATGGAATCGCGCTCCACCTGGAAGGCGAGAGGCTGACGCAAGCGATTAAGGAGCTCGTCCGGCAAAGGGAAAATCTGGTGCACAAGGTTCTGCTGCAGCAGGAGGAGATACAAAACCGCATCGCCAGGGACTTGCATGATGTCGTCATTGCCGACGTGATGATGTTGAAGAGGTCGCTGTCCGGCGACAAGGAGCTCAACGGCAACGAGATCATCGCTGTGCTGAACAGACTGAATCAGCGCCTGCGCGAGATCTGTCATGACCTGGCG
>DATNRD010000112.1:0-16610 GCA_036703665.1 Candidatus Obscuribacterales bacterium | reverse complement strand
GTTGATTTGCCGCATCCGGAAGGACCGATTATCCCCAAGGTCTCGCCTGGCCATACCTGGAAGCTCACATCCTTGAGAACCTGACGTCCGTTGAAAGACTTGCTGAGGTGCCAGACTTCCAGCATCGGGTCGGAATCGTGCGCTGTGGAGCGTTCGGCTGGCTGCGGCATCATCTTTGCTACCTTGGCGCGTAGGTCAAAGAGGTGACAATGTAATTGACGACAAAAATCACGGTCATGGTCCAGACAATTGCCCGGGTGGTAGCGAGGCCCACGTCTTCGGCGCCTCCGCGCGTGCTCAGTCCGATGGCGCACGAGAACATGATGACAATGGTGGCGTTTATCCAGGATTTGGCAAAATGAACCGTGAAATCTCGATCCAGGATCTTCTGCTTGACAGAGTCGAGGAATGTTTCCGGCGGCAGGTTGGCGGCTGCATGAGCGATTTCGATGCCGGCGAAAAGCCCGATGAACATGGCATAGATTGAAAGCACCGGCATCATCCACATGGCTGCCACATAGCGCGGCACGACAAGAAACTGCACGGGGTCGATCCGCATGACTTTCAGCGCGTCGATTTGTTCCGTAATCATCATGGTCGTGAGCTCCGCCGCAATTGAAGACCCGACCCGGCCGGCCACCATTACTCCAGCTGTGATGGGGCCTATCTCGCGGATCAGTGCCAACGCCACCACGCCGCCGATTGCTGTGTCGCCGCCGAATGCCACGAGCTCGCGCGAGATTTGCAACGACATGGCGAAACCGGTGAACAGCGCTGTGATGCCCACGACGACGAAAGAGTTGACACCAATAATGTAGGCCTGACGAATGGCCTCTGTCCATTCGATTTCGCCCTTCAGGATGTAGCCCAGCGTCTGGACAAAAAGAATGAGGGTCTTGCCCATCAGCTGAACGCCGGTTCCAAACCAGCGCTCGAGCATGGCCAGGGGACTTACTCTTATCCTGCTCAGCGGACCAGATATGCTCACTCCAACATTTTAGGTTGACTTGGAAACTTTGTTCTTCTTGGCTGCCTCGCCGCATGGCGCAATAATTTACATCTAAGCAGCCGCTGCACGGGTGCGTTCACGGAAAGGCCCTGTGCGGCCTGCTTTGCCAGTGTTTGCGTCCGTCCGAGCTGCCTGTCCCTGCGCAGTGGGGAAAACCGCCCTGGCGCTCATAAGTGCCCGCGCCCATCGCAGGGGCAAGAGCGTTCTCATGGTGGTTTTCCCCAGTGACTTCTTGACCAGCCGCCCCTATAACTATGCGAACAAACTCGGCTGTTGGCGTTGTCGGAGTCAGGAAACCATATGCGGCCTCTAGACCTTTTCATTGAAAAACAAGCGACCGATGGTGCGGTCGACATGGGTGCCAGCCGTGCTTTCTCCCGCGAGGCGAACGAGCTGTTATTGCAAGAAGGAGCGGGACGCGAACAGACGCTTACGGCAAGGGATAAACTGGCTCTGACCACAGCTTCGATGATTGTCGGCTCACCGTTCGTGCTGTTTGGCTTGGGCGCCACCTTTGCCCTGTTTGACGAGCTGGATTTCAGGCGGGAGTTGAGGGAGCGCGGGGCGCTCAACCCGCAGACCAATGTCTTGCGCAAGTCCCTGGATTTGAAGCTGGAAAAGGACAAGGCCCAGGAGTTCAGTCCGGAAGCGTCACTCGCCCTGCTGGCGATGGATCTGGAAGGCGCCCGGGGCCGAAAAGGCAGGAAGGCGCGACGGCCAAGGCCGGATCAAGCGCTCTTCTCAGACAGCCGGATGAACAGGCAGTTCCTTGCACCCAGCCGAACCTGGCAGGAGGTCAGCAAGCTGGCCAAGCGCAAGCAGTTCTTGCTCGACGAAATAGAACGGGTGAACAAGGGCCAGCAATTGAGCCTGGTGTCCAACCTCTTGTCTCAAATCGAGCGGCTGGACAAGGCGCTCAAGCGTCTCGGGTCCTAGCGCCCGTCGGCCTGGTGAATCGGTGGGTGATACCAAATCCCCCAGCGGGGGATGTCCAGTCTACTTTGCGCATGTCGATCGATATAGCACAATGGGGTGCGCGCTCTGGTGCCCGGTCGTGGCCTGCTGGCCCGGAACCTGAAGATCTGCGCTCCGCCAGAGCCTCTTGAACACGCCCAACGTATTTGCGCGAACTATACAGCAGCAGCACCTGACACCACTAAGTTGATGCATATCGAAGGCGGCCCCATCACGATCTTCATCTGTGAGGATGAGCAGATTGCTGGAGCAGGGCTGCAGTATGTGCTCGAACAGGTCCCCGAGTTCGATGTCGTGGGCCTGGCTAGCGATCTGGAAGGCGCTGTTGCAAAGATTGCTGAAATGAGACCGGCTGTCGTGTTGATGAAGTTCACACTGGCGGGGGAGCACAGGGTGGAGGCGGTACGTGCCCTTTTGAGCAATTGGCCCGATGCCCATGTCATCCTGCGTGTGTCTTCCAACGATCCGCACGACGTCTTCCAGGCCATTGCCACCGCGGCCTACGGAGTTTGTGACACGGAAACGCCGATCGATATGCTGATTCTCGGGATCAGGTGTGTGGCGGGAGGCTCGGTGTGGATGGGCCCAGCGATTGCCGCTTCCGCCGTCGACAGTCTCAGTGCTGTTGCCCGCCGCTGGTTGTCTGAAAGCAGGTATTTCTTGACCGGCTTGCTGTCGGTTCGGGAGCAGGAGGTGCTTGCTCTTATGCTGGAGGGTCTCAGCAACTTGCAGATAGCCGACCGCCTGCTACTGAGTGTCGAGACAGTGAAGAGCCACGTCAAGCGCATAATGGAGAAGCTCGGTGCCAGGAACCGCTCGGAGGCCATCGTAAAGGCCATGAGCCTCAAGCATTGATCAGTTTTGTAAGGATTCACTCAAGGACGTCTCCGCTATGTCATTCTGAGCAATGCGAGGCGAAGAATCTCTGACCGAGACGCGCCGCCATGAGAGATTCTTCGTCGCCCCCGCCGGGGGCTCCTCAGAATGACAGGTAGGAATGCTCAGCACTGAACACTGACTCAGTTCTGCGCCAGATGCTATTTGATCTAGTAGCACCGAAAAAAGAAGAAACGGTTCCGGGGGGCTTGTGGAGCAGGTTGGAGGCCTGATTTCCCCAGAGCACCCCGGAACCGTCGACGGCTAAGATCAGGAGCCGACGATGATGGCCTCGATGTAGGCCACGCCCGCCAGCTTGGCAGCAATCACGCGGTGGCGGCCATCCTCGATGTTGTAGCCTCCGCCGAAGCGGGGGCGGAGAACGACGCGCACCATGCTGCGCCCCGACTCGAAGTCGGCGCGCATACGGTCGATCTGACCCGCGTCCCGGCCGCTGACCTTAGCCCAGGTCTTCTCCGGAACGTGGATCTCCTCGAGGGCGACCCAGACCGTCTCCTCCTGGAGCCGGCGGGACGCCTTGAAGGACTTGCCCATGGGACCTCCTCTCGGAGGCCCGTTGAAATGGTGGCACTATGCCACCGTTATCGGGCCCCCTACCTGAGGGCTGTTCGCCTTAGAGGCGCCATGGAGAGACCTCCTTTGTGTTGCATGTGTTCGCACTGTTCCTGTTGGGACGAGGCACTGCCAGACAGCGATGGCGAGGAGCAACGACAAGGTGGCAGGGGCGCAAGGAAATGCGCCCGTCGCCCTATTTCGCCAACTCCTGCATGGCCGTGTAGAAGGCCGTGGCACGAACCCTGGGATCCACGGTCACATCCGGCTGGATGCCCACGCCGTCGATTGGCTGCTGCCCGGTGGGCGTGACATAGCTTGCGGTAGTCAGCCTGAGCACGTGCCTCGGGGTAAGGAAGAAGCTCTGTTGCGCGGAGCCTTTGCCGGCCGTCTTCAGGCCGACCACCGTCGCCCGCTGGTTGGCCCGCAAGGCAGCGGTGATCAGTTCGGCTGCCCCGGACGTGCGGTCGTCGACCAGCACGACCACTTTGCCCTTGTAGACGTTCGTCGGGGCTTCCAGGTTTGTGGATGTGCTTTCTCCCCTGGCGTTGACCACCAGGCGCGAGAGCTTGCCGTCCTTCACCTCATGGGAAGTGGTCTGGATGCTGGCGTTCGTCCACTGGACGCACTGCGTGACCCGGCCGGATTCCAGGAAAAGCGCGGCAATCCTGGCGGCGGTTTCGCTCGACCCGCCCTTAAGCCCGCGCAGGTCGAGGACGAAGCCTTCCACGCCGTTCTTGTTCATCCGCTCCAGTGCTTCGGTCATCTCCTCCAGCACCGACTCGGCGCGCAGGTTGTCGATGCGGATGGAGTTGCCTGCCTTCGTGAACCCGGGGAGGATCTGCAGACGCACGGCCGGCTCCCGCTTGATCACCTCGCGAACAACGGGGACGTTCTGGAGCTGGCCCTTGCGTGCCACGGTGATGACGACCTTGGTGCCGGCCTCGTTGTCACCACGAATGAGGGCAATCAGCTGCCTGGTCGACAAACCTCCGGTGGGCTGGCCATCGACAGCAGCAATCACGTCACCGGCCTTAAGTCCTGCTTTGAGAGCCGGCGAGTTGGGCATGACGTTGACGATGCCGTGCGACTCGCTGAGCCCGACGCCGATGCCGACGAACTTGCCGCTGGCAGCCTGCTCGAAGGCGTGCAGTTCCCTGGCCGAGATGTAGAGCGTGTACCGGTCATCCAGGCTGGCGAGCATCTCCTGAATCGCCTCGACGAGCTGGCGCTCGGTCCTGATCTGGCCCTTGTACTTGTGCTCCCACTTGCTCCACTCATTGAGCCTGGCCTGGTCGAGGTAGTTCTCGCCCACGGTCTGCCAGGCCTTGTGATAGATCGCCTCCAGGTCCTGGCGGGGAACCGTGGCGAATGGCTCGCTGTTGCCGCCGAGCGTGGAGACGCGCTTGGGCTGCGAATGCTCGATAAGCCCAAATCCCCAGACAGCAACCGTGACGATCAAAGCGACAGCGCTGGAAAGCACCAGTGCGTGCTTCCAGAGGTAGCCGGGCTGGTACTCGTTTTTCATACGAAGAACCTCTATAAGAAGGTGGCTGGAGCGCGTCGGTTGCCCTGGAACGCAGGCGGGCAGAGCCCCGTCCTTGCGCCGCTCCGGGAACCAGCACGCTCCAGCCGGTCATGGTTTGAACAACCTCACCGGCGCGAGCGCCTGAGGTTGATCACAAGCAGAAGAAGCAGCAGGAGAATCGTCAGGCGAAGCACGTGGCGCAGGTTGTCCACGTTGACCGACTTGCTCTTCTGCGTATCCGGCTTCTTGACCGGGTTGAGGATCTGGTCCTTGACCGACCTCACCCCGGCATTGAGCTGCTCATCGACCTTCGAGCCGCGAGGCTGGTCGACTGCCTGGTTGGGCTGGATGCCCTTGTTGGACAGGTTGAAACCGCTGGGGGTCAGGTAGTCCAGGCTGGTGATGAGCAGTACCCCACCCGTAGGCAGGTTGAAGCGGCTGTAACCGACACCCTTGCCGTAGGTGGTGCCACCGACGACGACGGCCCGACCGTTGTCTTTGAGCGCGCCGGTGACGATCTCGGCAGCCGATGCCGTCGAGCCGTCCGTGAGCACGACAAGAGGCGCGCTCTGCAGGAGAGCCACCAGCTTGTCCACGTCGGACGGCGGGTTGGTCAACGTATGCGGGAGGACGGGGATGACATCGTACGTGGTGTGCGTGACGATCCGCCCGCTGCGCGTCGTGCCGGTGACGATGGTGCCCTTCTCCAGGAAGAGCGAGGACACCAGGATGGCCAGCTGGAACTGGCCGCCCGGGTTGCCGCGCAGATCGAAGACGATACCTTCGATCTTGCCCCCTGCCTGCGTGTTGAGGTCCTCCACGGCAGCCAGAAACAGCCCGATCATCAGCTCGGAGCTGAAGTCCGGCAGGCGCAGGTAGGCGATGTTTCCGGGCAGAAGCCTGGAATCGACAAGCGCCGCAGGAGTGGCCGCAAAGGTCAGATCCAGGCTCACGTCCTTGCCCGAGTCGAGGTAGACCACGGTCACCTTTGTGCCCGTCTTGCCCTTGAGCAGCTTTTCGACATCCTTGGCCGCCATGCCCTTGAGCGTCTTGCCGGCCACGGACTTGACGAGGTCACCCTTGCGCAGGTCGGACTTGTGCGCCGGCGAGCCGTAGCTCAGGTAGTCGATGCGGTATGTCCCGTCCGGCTCCTGCTTGAGCAGCATGCCGAGATCGACGATGCCGGCCCTGGCGTCGGCTCTTGCCTGGGCGATTTCGGTGGCGCTGATGTACTCGGTCCAGCGATCGTTCAGGCTGCCGAGCATCTCCTTGAGCGCCTTCTCCAGGTCGTCGACGGTTTTCAGTTGCCCGTCGTACTTGTGCTGCCAGTTCGCCCAGTCCTTGAGCGCCGCGGGCGTGTGGTAGGAGTTGCCGACCGTTTCCCAGACCTCGTGGTAGAGCTCCTTGAGCTCAGCCGGGCTGAGTTGCGGAGCGTTCGGGATCTGGATCTGGAAGATATCGGGCAGAGCGAGCGGCCCCGGCTTGACAGCCGGAGCCAGCTGCGGCTGGTTGCCCTCGTTCTCCTGCTGCGCCCACTGCGGCATCGGGATCGAGCGATCCTGAGCGTAGGACGGCGCGGCAAAGAGCAACGTCAACAGACAGAAGCTGGCAAACAGCGTTCTGAGCGTCATGGTTTGCTCCGCATTTGTAGCTGCCGGCGGGCGTTTCACGCTCGTCGGCAACCGGAGGAGGGGAAAAGCGCCGGACCGGTGGCGGGTCTTCCGCCTACGACCGGTCCGGTCTTCTGCATCTGGCCACGGTGCTGTCGAGCCTGGTTGCTTCTTTGAGCAGCGGCTTGCACCGTTTTCTACGGGAAGCGAATGATGAAGGACGGGAAGCTGAAGATGAGCTGCACGTCACCCTTTCGGTAAAGCGTGACGTCGCCGCAGTCTTTCAGCAGCGGTGGCAGCTGGGACCTGACACCCATCCTCCGCCAGAACTGGCGGCAGTTGTCATCTGGGTCCGGCGCCGGCTCCTCTGGCTCCGTCAGGCTGCTGTATGACGGCACGGCCAGTGGATCCGGTAGCGCAGGCGGATGCCCCTTCGGCTTGAGCTTGAGGTCGACCGCGCTGGCCTTGCTGACTTCAGGGTTGCCAGCGACCGGCTCGTCGGCCGCTCTGGGCCTGCTGCTTTTCAAAGCGCAGGCCGTTCCTGCCCCAAACAGGGAAGCGAACAGAAGTGCTGCCGCCAGGATGTGCGGCTTTCGTGCTCCGTTCATGACCAGATCTCGACTAGTCTCGCAGGCCGGCGGCAGAAGAGCCGGCACCGTTCCTGGTGACGGCTCTTCTGATCTCAAAGACCCATGCCGCAAGCAGTTTCTGCCCGGCGAGCGCGAGCATGGCGTGAGCCATTGCTACGGACGCTCGGGCTAACGACCTGGCGGGCGCTCACTTGCCCGTCTTCTTCTGGCGCGACTGCTTGAACTCTTGCTGGTTCTTCTTCTTGACCTCGTCGCGCTTCTTGTCCAGGCTCTCCTTCTTGTCTGCCAGCTCGCCGGCAACCTTGGTCGCCGACTGGAGCTGGGAATCACCTGAGGCAGTTGTGTCCTGGTCGGCCTCGACATCGGGGACGATGCCGATCCAGTCCATGCGCGAGCCGCCGGGCAGGAACTCGAAGGAGGTGACGCGCAGCTTGCGACCGAAGGGCAGCTTCACCACGCTCTGTCCCACGCCTTTGCCCAGCGTCGTTTTCCCGACGATGGTGGCGCGGTGGTGGTGCTGCAACGCTCCGGCAAGGATCTCGGAGGCGCTGGCGCTGCCCTCATCCACCAGAACGACAATGGGCATGCCGGCGGGGATGAGAAGCTCCTGGCGGTCGCCTATGTTCAGGTTGATCTTGGTGGGGTCCTGGGCGTCGGGCTGCTGGTGAACGACGAAGTCGCGATGCAGCGTTAAGCGCCTTTCGCTCAGCTTGTCGCCGTCGCGCTCCTCGGTCACGATTGCCGTGCCTTCGGGCAGGAGCATGCCGATGATCTGGGTCACGTAGTCGAGCCTCCCGCCGCCGTTGCCGCGCAGGTCGATGATGAGCGCCCGGCCGTTGGCGGCTTTCTTGAGCGCATCGGTCATCTCCTGAATGGTGAACTGCGAGACGAAGTCCCGGAGCTTGATGTAGTGCACACCGTTGCCCAGGTCCCTGTACTTGACCACGTGCACGACCACTTTCTTGCGCGTGATCGGGAAAGTCTTCTCGATCTTGTTACCCTGATCGTCGGTGCGCTCGACCGTGATGTCGACCTGAGTGTTCTCCTTGCCGCGGATGCGCTTAACCACCTCGTTGAGCGTCAGGCCGTCGACCGGCTTGCCGTCCACCTTAGTGATGCGGTCGCCGGCCTGAATGCCGGCGGCCGCGGCCGGACCGTCCTCGAACGGCTCCTCGACCATCAACGGATGGTCCCTGGAGATCTTGAGTGCAGCGTCGACCTGCTTGCGCGTGGCGTCGGGCGGCAGGGCCTTGACCAGCTTCTCCTGGTCCTTGAGCTTGATGGTGACGCCGATGCCCACAAGGGTGGCGTCCACGCGCTCCTGCTCGTCGGCCACTTGCTTGACGTCCATGTATCCGTCGAAGCGCTGGCCGAGACTGGCGACCATCTCGCGGATGGCCTCGTCGGTGCCGGCTTCGGTGTTGAGCTTGCCGTCGGTGGCGTGCTTGTTCTCCCACTCGGCAACCCACTGCTTGCGGGCGGCCTCATCGGCCAGCGCGATGTGATAGTCGCGCAGAAGCTCGAAGGCAGCCTTGTAGAGCTGCTGCCCGTCGAATTTGGCGGGAGCCTGCTGGGCGAGCTGGGCACTGCGCGCTTCCAGTTGCTCGTGCCGCAAGGGATCGTCCGACTGCTGGCCGTATGCCGGGTGGACACAAGACAGCGCCAGACAGGCAAAGGCGGCGACAACGACGACCAGCCGCCAGAGCGGGTTCTTGGGTTTTACGTTCATGATCGTGTGCTCCGCAATGGGAAGCAGTTCGCTTCCAAAACAGGGAGCTGGAATTCCATTTCCGGCTCGTGCAGGCGCCGCCACCTTCTTGAGGGACAAATGGCTTGCTCCTCAAGAAGGGGGCGGCACCATCAACGGTGTCCCGAAAAAGGCTGCAGGGGCGGCCCCAGTGCCGCCCCCTGCAGAAAAGGAGCGCAGGGCGAGCGAAGGCGGCGAGAGCCGCCGGAGCATAAGCCGATGCGGAGTCGCAAGCGACGAAGCAGGCGGCGTAGCCGCCCTGCGCGACGACGGAGCGCTTATCTAGGAACAAGCTTCTCCAGCTCGGAGACGAGCTCGTCGTTCTCCGCATCCGTAAGCGGCTTCTTGGCGTAGAGCACGGCCTCGCACTTGCGCAGCGCACTCTTGATGGTGGGCAGATCCGGATGGTCCTTCAGCCGCTCCACCACCTCCTCGAGCGTGGCCGGCTCGACACCCAGGTAAGTCCTGAGCGCCGCAGCCAGCTGCTTGTAGTGCTTGCAGGTCCAGCCAGAGGCCTTGGCCTCCTTGAACACCCGGTTGAAGACACGCCAGGCCTTTTCGTTGGGCGGGACGACGCGCGGCGGGCGTACGCGCCGGTACCAGGCAAGCAACAGCAGCGACGGCCAGAGGAGCACGAGGCTGAGCCCTGCCAGGAGCAGCGGGTAGGTGAACCAGGAGATCTTGTACGGACGCTCGGAGAGGTCGCCCTCCAGCAGGTCCGTGCCGTTGTCGGCGGTGTTGGAGGTGGACACTACGAAGCCGGGGGTGGTCAGCACCTTCCAGTCCGGTGTCTTGCCGTCAGGACCCATGCCCAGCGCGTACTGGAAATCGGCGGTGAAGACGATGCCCTTGCGCGGCACGAAGCTGCGCACGGTCAGGTCCATCCGCCAGAGGGTCTTGCCGGACTCCTTGCGGATGATGCGAATGTTGGCCGGGTCGACAAGCTCGAAGTCCGAGCCGTCGAAGCCGAGCACGCCCTTCTTGATCGCATCGAAGTTGAGCGTGACGCTGTCGTCGGCGAGCACGAGAATCGTGACCGGCGCAACGTCACCGATGCGGTAGCCGAAGTGGCGCTCGGAGCCCACCAGCACGACGATCTTGCCGTCCTCGTAGACCTTGCGCACCGGGTTCTGGGGAACCGGCTCCTCATCCTCCGGCGCTCCGCCGCCGTCCTCGTGGTCGGCGCCGGGACCGGCAACACCGGGGTAGCCGCCGCCGGCCTGCTGCTTTACGCCGGCAGGCACGGCGGGGCTGGCGCCGTAGGGATCGGCGAAGGGATCGAGGAAGCCGCCTTCGTCGTCGATCATGGGATCGACGACGGCGGGCTGGGCAGGCGGGTTGGCAACAGGGGCGGTCACCACCGGAGGCTGTACTCCGGCGGTGCCGGGACCTTGCTGCTGAGCCGCTGCGCTGCCGGTAAGCCCGATCGCCACAGTGAGGGCGAGCAGGACTGTTCTGTAAAACATCGCTCGTACTCCTTACTTGGTGTGGCTGGCAAAGAGCTTGATGATCTTGGGCATTGCCGCGTCGCCTTCCTCAGTGCTCACCACCTGCCAGGTGCAGTGAGCCTCCTTGAAGAAGGCGATGAGCGCCGCCTGGTGGGCGGCGAACCGGGCGGCAAAGCGCTCGCGTGTGCGACGCGACAAAAAGATGGTCTTGCGCTGGCCGGTCTGCATGTCCTCGATGGTCAGGAAACCCCAGCCGGGCGGCAGCTCCCGCTCGCGACGGTCCTGGATGACCAGGCAGATGACGTCGTGAACCAGTGCCGCTCGCCGGAGAGCCGCCTTCTCATCGTCGGTGAGGTGCAGGAAGTCGGACAGCACGAAGACGAGACTGCGATTGACCGGCAGGTTGGCCAGCGCCTTGGCAAGGCCGCTGCCGTTTCCACCGGCGGAGGGGTCCGTCTCGAGGATGCTCGCAAGAGCAGGGTACATGGCGGTTTTGGCCGCCCGTGTCGGCATGTACTTCTCCACCCGGGTAGCCGAGAAGGCGATGAAGCCTACCCGGTCCTTGGTCGCCTCGGCAGCCTTGCAGATCGATGCCGCAAGCTCTGCCGCCAGATGACGCTTGGTGGCGCGGACGGTGCCGAAGTTCATCGACCGGCGAACGTCCGCCAGGATGAACACCTTGAGGTCGCGCGGCTCAAGGTAAACGTTTCTCAGTACGACCTGCCCACCAGTTTCCGCGGTGGCATTCCAGTCGATGTCCCGAGGGTCATCGCCCGGCATGTACTCGTCGAGCGCGTCGAAATCGTGCCCTGCTCCACGATAGAAACTTCTGCGTTCGCCGGCGCCGGAGATGGCGGTGCTTGACCGCCAGCGGACCGGGATCTCGCAGAAGACAACCCGCCGGAGAATCTGCTGAATCTCCTGCTTGGTTTCTTCCTTCATGGGTATCTCCGTTGATATAAGCGCTCCGTCGCCTTCCAGCGGCGGCTACGCCGCCTCGCTTCGTCGCATCTGCGATGCGACTTCGCATTGCTCGTATGCTCCGGCGGCTCGTAGACTCGCCGCCTGCGCTAGGCGCGACAAGACGCTCGGCGGCCGACGGCGGCGCCGTTGGCTCGCTGTACGCGGTGATGTCGCTACAAGGCTGTGGAACGCCGCTATAGACTTGCGTGCACGATCGAGCCCGTGCCGCAGCCGGCAACAACGGCAGGGTACGGGCGGGGCTTAACCCCGCCCGTGCTCGCTGACGTCTTGGGCTTGCCGGATGCGGCGTTGGCGGTGCGTGCCAAGAGGGTTGGGATTCCGCCCGAAATGGGCGGTCTCCCGCCCTTACTTGGTCTTGGGCTCGATGACCGGGACGGTGCTCAAGACGAGGTCGACCACCATGTCGGTGGTGAACCCGTCGAAGGCCGCCTCGTCCGTGAGCAGAATGCGGTGGCGCATGACGTCCTTGGCCACGTACTTGACGTCGTCGGGGGTGACGAAGTCGCGCCCGGACAGAGCCGCCTTCACCTGGGCGGTGCGGCGGATCCAGATCTGGGCACGGGGCGAGGCGCCGACGCGGACCTTGCCGGTCAGCTCCTTGGCCACCAGCTTCTTGAACAGCGGGTCCTTCGGGCGGGTCGCCCGCACGAGGTCCACGATGTACTCGGAAGCCGAGCGGGACACCTTGACGTTGGTGAGGATCTGCTTGCGCAGGGCGACGATCTCCTCGGCGCTGATCACGGGGGTGACCAGGTTCTGGGCGTCGCGCCCGTGCACGGCGGTGTTCTCGAGGATCTTGATCTCATCCTCGCGCGAGACGTAGTCGAGGATGAGCTTGAAGCAGAAGCGGTCCAGCTGCGCTTCGGGCAGGGGGTAGGTGCCCTCCTGCTCGATCGGGTTCATGGTGGCCAGCACCAGGAACGGGTCGTCGAGCGTGAAGGTGTGACCGGCGATGGTCACCTTCCGCTCCTGCATGGCCTCGAGCAGCGCGCCCTGAGCCTTGGGCGTGGCACGGTTGATCTCGTCGGCGAGCAGCAGGTTGACGCCGATGACGGGACCGGTGGCGATCTCGAACTCGCCCGTCTTGAGGTTGAAGATGCGGCCGCCGACGATGTCGCTCGGCTTGAGGTCCATCGTCATCTGGATGCGCGCCTTCTTCGAGTTCGCGATGGCAGCCTGCAGAGCGGCGATGAGCGTGGTCTTGGCCAGACCAGGAACGGACTCGAGCAGCACGTGACCGTCGGCCAGGAGCGCGTGGATCACCTTGATCTTCACGTCCTTGTAGCCTGCGATCACCTTGTCGAGCTCGGCGTAGAGAAGCTTGATCTTCTCCATGGTTAGCTCCTTTTCAAGCTGAATAAGAGGTTCTTGCGGGTTCTGGGGAAAATGTCGTCGCCCGGCGCGTGTCGGGGTTCCGTCTGGGAACTCTCAGGCAGCGCAGGGAGGCATGATGATGTTCGTACGGGCGGGGTTCATCCCCGCCCGTACGACGCCTTAGACGACATCCTTCCCACGGAAAAGCCCTCGGGCTGACAGCACCAGAAGAAGCGCCAGTGCCACGCCCAGCGGGTACTGGTAGACGTGGCGCACCCTCGGTTCGACCTTCGTGCCGGCGAGCGTCGTCGCCCACTGGATCTGAAGGTCCTTATCGTTGGTCAGGTGAATGTACTCACCGCCCGTGGCGGCAGCGAGCCTTGTCAGGTTCGCTTCCTCGATGGCGGTGGTTACGACCTTGTCGTCCTTCTTGAAGTAACCGGTGAGCTGCCCGTTTTCGTCATAGACAGGAATTGGGATGGCGGCAGGCATGCCCAGCCCGACGATGATCAGGCGGACACGCTGCGCAGCCAGCTCCTGCGTGACCTTGGCCAGCTCGGCCTGGTCTCCGGTAAAGCCGCCGTCCGAAAACAGAACGATGACCTTTTCCTTGTTCGGGTCCTCGTCCCGCTTGAAGGTGGCAAGCGCCTCCTTCAAGCCCTCGGAGAAGTCCGATCCGCCCCCGGGGGCGGAGCCGACCTTCACCCAGTTGGTGAGGACGAATCGCAAGGCGGTGTAGTCATCGGTCAAATCGGCCTGCGGAAAGCCGGAGCCGGTGTAGGTGACGACTCCGATCTGGTTGCCCTGGATGGCCGGCATGATCCTGGTTGTGATCAGGTACTTGGTCATGTCCAGGCGGCTGCCGTGGGGACCCACGACAAGAGCCCCGTCCGTGCCGTCGGGACCGGGCATGACGCTCCGGTAGTCCTCGGCGGCCATGCTCTTGGACACGTCCATGACGATCACCACTTGCAGGCTTCCGGTGCGCGCTCTCTGCGGCGCGTCGGGCTGTAGCGGCCCGGCGGTAGCCACCACCAGGAGCGTCAGCACGACCAACCAGCCGCCAAGCTGCAGCAGTTCGAGGACGAGCCCGGGCTTCCGCGTGTAGCGGTCGACGAGACCTGCCTCTCCGTACTGCTGCCGCGTCTTGCGGCGGAACCAGAAGCTTGCATACCAGAATGCCGCGGCTAGCGGCAGGACAGCCAGGAGCCAGTACAGGTAACTCGGGTTGGCAAACGTGATGTTGCCCATTGTTTGTCTCCTGCAGTTGAGACATCTAGCCTGTGCGTCTCCGAGGCAGCAAGGCGACGGAGCCTTCGCGCAGGACGTTCAGCGCGGCAACGATTGCGAGCGAAGGAGGCGATTCTTCGCCTCCGGAGCATATGTCGCATTGCGAAGTCGCACCACAGTGCGACGGAGCAAGGCGGCGCAGCCGCAATCGGCCGCCGAGCGTCTTGACGCGCGGAGGAGCTGCCGGAGGCGGCGACGGAGCGCTTAATACTAGATATCGTCCCGGTTGCCCTTGCCGGGCTGAGAGCCGGGCTCGTTGCCGGGCACCTGCTTGTTGCCCTGGCCCTTGCCTTTGCCCTTGCCCTTGCCCTGCTGCGCGGCCTGGTCGGGCCTGCTCTTGAAGAGCATCTCCAGGTCGTACTTCACGACCAGCGCTTCCTCATTCAGGCGCTGGAGCTCCTCGGGCGACAGATCCAGGTACAGGTTGCCCGGATTGAGCCGCAAGGACTCCTTGAACGATTCCACGCACAGCTCGGCTTGCCTGTTCTGGAGGTGGGCCTTGCCCTTCTGGAAGTAGGCCATGGCCGCCAGCTCCTTGTCAGGCTGCGGGTAGATGAAGCGATGAACCCAGCTTGCCCGGGTTGACTCCCGGTAAGCTGCGATCGACTTGTCGAAGTACTGGATGGCCTGCGGCATGTCGCCGTTTTCGTACGCCTTGATGCCGAGGTTGTAGTAGTCCACCTGCGGCGATTTCCACGCCAGCAGGTGGTAACCACCGGCAAGCAGAAGGGCACCGACCAGCGCAGCCACGACCAGCCACATTTTCCGCCTTGCGGCGAAGAAACTGACCAGCTTGTTCATGGTAGTTCTCCGTGGTTAGACGTTCTCGCGGACCAGTGCCGACGAGACCAGGTAAAGAAGCCAGAGTGCAATGGAGCCAAGCAGGAACCAGTGGTAGATGTCCTTGAAGCTCGTCTGCTTCTCCAGCTCGACCTTGGACACTTCCAGCTTGTCGATGGTGTCGAAGGCGCTGCGGAGCTGCACGGCGTCACCGACGGGGATGACGGTGCCGCCGAGGCGATCCACGAAGCGGCGCAGGTCCATGGTCATGGAGCTGCCGTTCACCCAGGATTCGCCCACGCCCAGAACGTAGATGCGAACACCGAGCGCTTCCATCTGCGTGGCCAGCTCTTCGAAGCGCTTGGCTGAGATGGAGGACTCTCCGTCCGTGACCATGACCAGAACCTTGGTCCTGGCCTTGCCCATCTCGCCGAAGTGGTTGATAGCCGCCTGCAGCGGGCCCATACCCCTGTAAGAGTCGGAGGGGCCCTCGAAGTTCGTGCCGCCGCCGGCTCGCTTGTTCAAGAGCTGGCTCTTGCGCTGGACGATCTTGAGATCGTCAGTGAGCGGCCAGTGGTAGTAGGTATCGTCGTCGAACACCAGCAGCGCCACGCGGTCGCCCTTGCGGCGCTCCACGAACACCTTGATCGCCTCCTGGGCGACGTCGATGCGCTGCAGCCGCCGGGTTTCCGAACCTGGGCCGGTGGAGCCGGGCTGACCGCCGGCAAACTGCTGCTGGGACGGGTCGCTAATGGGTGTGAACATCGACCCGGAGATGTCCGTGACGATGACGAAGTCGCGTGTCTGGATCGAGCGCTTCTCGACGGTCTCGGGGAGCAGCGGACGGGCCAGTGCCACGCACAGTGCCGCCCAGGCGAGAACGAAGAGGACGGTCGGGATCCAGCCCACGGGCGCGAAGGAACGCAGGCCTTTGTGCATTGCCACCTGCGAGTGCCCCAGCGCTGCCTGACGCCTGCGCCGGAGCCAGAGCATCGGCAACACGGCGAGCGTGAGCGCGAGTAGGAGCGGGTAAGCGAAACTGATCATGCGTCCTCCGTTGTGGAGACAAGATGTTGTTTCGGAGCCAGCAGCGCCGGTCGGTTTGCCTGCCGTCATCGCCTGCGCGTTGGGAAATCCGGAACCGGGTTGTATGGGCGAGGCCGCGCATCGCCGTGGGGCGAGGCATGGCGCCGTTGCCACAAAACCCAGACATGATTCCGCGCCAGTGCGGGAACGACCTGAGGCTTTACCTGCAGAGCGATGCTGGAGCTGGGATGCGCAAACGCGGCAGGGTTGCCTGGGCGTAATGCAAGCCTGCTGCGACGATTGTCTCTGCGCGCGCGTGTGACACCGCGAACTGCCTGTGGAAAGCGCGCTATGACAGCGCCCAGACGGCGGTGGCGGCGCTCCGGGGTGTGCGGGTCCTCAGCGCTGTCGAACCGTATAACCAACCGGCCCTTGCTTCAGGGTGGAGTACAGGCTGGTATTGAGTGTGGTGCGCAGGTTCGAAGCTGTTTGAGGTCGTGACCTTAAGGAAATGTGAACACAGAGAGACACCATACCATAGGGAAGTCATGCACTCACTTCAATGAAGAGTCGAGAATCGTCTGGATCTTGCGTACTGATCTCGTCGCGCGGCCATAGCGTGGCCGTCAGCAGGTTTAGATCTGCGAAAGCCAGCCGTGATGCACTTTTCAGCATGTTTCTGGGGGGCACCCGCGCATGGATGTCATGAGGAAAAACCCGCACTGTGAGCGGCTGTTAACGATATCCAGTTGCCATTTGATAGATAGCGCAGCTAGACCAGATCCCGGAAAGCCGCCCCTCGCGCTCCCCTTGGCAACGGCGGGCGGGGGACGCGTCGCCGAGGCAAGCGTGGGACTGGT
>DATNRD010000111.1:0-6488 GCA_036703665.1 Candidatus Obscuribacterales bacterium | reverse complement strand
ATATATCTGACTGAGGCCGCAGACATAGAGCGCCGGTTTTCGATTGCCACCGAGTTTGGTGCCGACGAGTGCATCGATGTCTCCTCCGGATCTGACGCTCTCTACCGGAGCGTTCAAAAGCACGAGACCGGCGCCAACGGTGTCGATGTCGTGCTGGAGATGTCGGGCTCGGCAACGGCATATAGCGACGCGTTTCGTGTGGTCAGGAATGGCGGCACCGTCATGCTTCTGGGCATAGCCAGGGCGCCGCTTCCGGAGTTCGATATCGCCAATGGTGTCATTTGGAAAGGCGTGACGGTAAAGGGGATCTTCGGGCGCAAAATGTTCGATACCTGGGAAACAATGCTGCGGCTGCTTCGTTCCGATCAATTCGATATGAAGAGCCAGCTCCAGCGCCTCACGGCGGCGAGAAGCTATCGCCTCGACGAGTTCGAGGAGGCGTTTGCCGTGTTGAATGCGGGACGGGAGCTCAAGCTCGTCTTCGAGCCCGGGGCGCAGGCGGCGGCTGGGCCGAATGTTTCACATTAGTCTGATGGAGATTTAAAAAGATGGCAGTTTCTTCCGAGGCGACCAGAGGTATTCCGACGGTGAAGGACCTGTATGCTGCGTTGGCCAGGGAACTCGAGCAGGCCGAATTGGACAAAACCTTCAAATACGAGGTCCCGCTGGAGAGCGAGCAGGGTGGCGTGGTCAGCGTGGGCGGGCGCCAGGTCGTCATGCTCGCCTCCAACAACTACCTGGGGCTGGCCAACCATCCACGAGTTCGTGAGGCAGCCAGGGCAGGACTCGAGAAGTATGGCTTTGGCATGGCTTCGGTCCGGTTCATATGCGGGACGCAGCCGATCCACACCGAGCTGGAGGAGCGCATTGCGCACTTTCTCGGGCTGGAGGCGGCGATTCTGCATTCGTCGTGCTTTGCGGCCAACGAAGCCTTCTTCACTGCGGTGCTGGGAGGCGACCTGGGACAGAAGGACTACCGCGATGTCATTTACAGCGATCAGCTCAACCATGCCAGCATAATCGATGGCATCCGGCTTGCGCGCATAGCTGTAAAGACAACCGACTCCAGGCCGTACGGTCACAACAGGATTGATCAACTGCAAGAGTTCCTTGAAGAAGACGCCGGCAAGGGTTATCGCATCCGCGTCATAGCCAGCGACGGGGTCTTCAGCATGGAAGGAGACAGCGCGCCGCTCAAGCAGCTTGTCGACCTGGCGGCCAAGCACCAGGCCCTGCTCTTCGTCGACGACTCGCATGCCACCGGCGTGCTGGGCAAGACCGGTCGCGGCACCGCGGAAGAGTACGGCGTGCACGGACAGGTGGACGTGATCTCGGGTACGCTCGGAAAGGCTCTCGGCGGAGCCTCGGGCGGATTCATCGCCGGGAAAAAAGAGCTGATCGAGTTTCTCAGGCAGAAGTCGAGGCCATACACCTTCTCCAACACGGTGCCTCCGCCTATCGTGTGTGCCGCGATAGAGGCCCTGCGCATGCTGGAGGAGGACAGCTCGCTGGTGGAACGGCTGCATGCCAACACCATGTACTTCCGGAAGGAAATCACCAGGATTGGCTTTACGATCATCGAAGGCACCCACGCCATTGTTCCGGTCATGCTGGGTGAGGCGGCTCTGGCACAGGACATGAGCAGGGAACTCCTGGATGAAGGGGTCTACATAAGGGGGCTCTGGTATCCGGTGGTGCCCAGGGGCGAAGCCAGGCTGCGCGCGCAGATCTCCGCCGCGCACACTCAAGAGGATCTCGATCGCGCCCTTACCGCCTTCGAGAAAGTCGGACGCAGGCTGGCCGTGATCAATTAAAATGACGCGAGGTGGCGTTCCCCGTAAGTCGGCGCCCCGCACGGGCGGGGTTCATTTCCGCCGGCGCAAGTGACCTTCGCTCCGGGAGCTGGGCCAGAACAACTTAAATCTGCCGGTCCGGCAGGTTGTCATGTCCAATATTTCCAATCCGGGTGTATAAACGCTCACGGCCCTCAAGGAGACACGGTTGCTGGCTGGGTCCCAATGGGGAAGGAGGGGCCATGAGAGTTGAGTTGGTTTATACGCCGGAGTGCACTTCGGTTCCAAAGCTGCTGGACATGCTGGAGGTGGCAGTGGCGGAAGCTGGTCTGCCGCTGGCTATCGAAGTTGTTAGAACGCAATCAATACGCGAACAGTCGACAAGCCACGCGGGCATTCGCATCGACGGGCTGCTCGTCAGCGAGATAACCAGTGACAGGCCGGAACCGACGTTCGTTGACCGGGTCTGGGAATTACTTACGGGCAAGTGGAGAGAATGCACTGATCCCCTCCGCTTGAGGGGCGACTAGTTTAAGCGCTCCGTCGCCACGACGGAGCCTTGGTGGCGAGTTGCAGCCAGGCAAGAGCGGCGACGCCGGTCGCAGCCGTGCGCTTCACAAGAATTTCAGTCGCTCTTGCCTGGCTGCGCATTGCCGCCCCAGTAGGCTGGTGTGGCGATAGGCCCGCCGCCGATTACACGCAGCGCCCAGCATTCCTTGCCGTCCGGTGTCTTGAAGCGGCGAGGCTTCAAAGCCTCTGACGGGTTCGGTATCGAAAGCGGTGTCGCGTTATCTAGATTGATCTCGATCTTTTGGGGCGTCACTGGTCTTCCCGCAGGCAGGGGAGCCAGATCCTGAGCGAGTATTCCGACAGGTTGGCAGGCAAGGATTAGCAGTGCTGCCACCGGCGCCAGTGCGCCGGCAGAAAACGATTGGCGAGTCATCATTGTTCTCCGGCGTTCTGTGACGACACCTGCATGCCACCGTAGCAGGAGCCGTCCGGCGCGCACATAGGATTTTCCCTGTGCCTGCACACGGAACGTTGCTGGGCACTACAGCAGGACTGCCTGTGCTGATTTCCCTCGTTCGGCACGGCGGGCTAAGCAACAATAATTCTGCTATCATTTAAAATACGTTGAAAAGTCACTGCCAATGGTGCTGCGGGAACAAATTCGCTCAAAGCACGTCTTTGAACTGCATCGCGGGACTGTCTAGTTTCTTTAAATCTTCACTATCAAAAAAATCCTGCACACAGGCTCTGGTTGCGGAAAGCAAACCGCCGGCCTCAGGAGGTCATCTGAATGCTGAATCTGAAAAACGTCATTGAATTCCTGACCAAGTCGTGGCGCCGTCGCTACCTGGAGGCTGGAAATCCGGACACAGGCTGCGATCGGCTTGACAGGCTGGCCTCGGACGATACGCAATTGGTTCGCCGGCGAGTTGCCGAAAACCCTAACACGCCCGAGACTACCCTCGAGCAGCTTGCGCAGGACGATGATGCGGAGGTGAGAACGGCCGTGGCGGAAAACTCTGCCACCCCGGAGCCTTTGTTAGATCAACTTGCCCATGACCAGAGTGATGACGTTCGCTATTCCATGGCCGAGAATGCGAATCTGCCTGTGTCGGTGTTGGAGCAGCTTGCGCAAGATGACAACCCTTACGTAAGCACGCGCGCTAGAACGACACTCAGACGACTGGCCCGAGCGGCAGGCATTAGCTGGGTCCTGAGCCGGCTTAGGAGGCGACGTTGACGCCGCCCCACAGTCCTCGTCTATCTGGCACAGTGTGAGCTACTGCTGGCTGATGTGAGATGATTGAACCAGAGCCGGAGACTGGCTTTCCGCCGGCGCGGGACCGGTATCTTGTGAGGGGCTGCATTCCGGCTCGTAAGTCAGCAACCTTGTCCCGAAAACCGGATGTATGTGCTCGGGTCCGGTCATCTGTCCGACCAGCGACTCCGTGCAGGCAAGCAGCACGGGATTGCGCGTCAAAAGCGCAATCTGGTAGTTCTCCAGCGCCATGTGCGCCTCTTCGTTTATCACCTTCCAGCGGCTTTCGAAGCGCTTGTCCAGATACAGCTCCTTGAGCAGCTTGCAGGACTCCGGCCCGCCGGTGGCCATGACGAAGCTGAGCAGGGCGAGCTTGGCCGCCGGACCTATGAAGCTCGGCGTAAGCGAAGCTACGCCCAACGTCGTTTGCACGACGTGGGCAGATACGCGGGCGAACTTGCTCCGGTGATTGTACTTGTGGATGCGCTTGGTAATTTCGTGAATTACCGGATCGTTGTCCAGCGATGTCTCCATTACATACTTGAGCTTGTCTTGCTTCTGATGCACGTCCCACACATCCTGTTTGTAGACCGATTCAGGAACGCTCAAGTCTTTGCTCCAGCTGGACAGCATCTGGAAGGTCTTCTGCGCCTCCTCTTCTCCTGCCAGCTCCTTGAGGGCACCCAGGGCAGAAACGACAATTCCGTCTCCTCTGGTGCGGTCGGACATACCCATGCCCATCGCCAGCTGCATCATGTTTGTGACGACTTTCAAGTGCGTCTCATCAATCAGCTTCTGCCGCGCGTATTCTGCTGAGGCGCGGCTTTTGATCTTGAGCTTTTCACCGAGGATGATGTCACCGGCTTCGCTCGATGGTCCGAATCCACGATAAGGGACCAGGTAGTCGGCAGCGTCTTTGGTCTCGGCAATTACTTTCTGTGTGGTCGTGCGGTAATGAGCCACAGCTTTGTCCAGAACTTTGGATTGCTCGTTTCTGTCCAGCGCGGCATCGAGTAACTGGTCGAGTCGTTGAGAGAACTTGTCCTCATCTGAAAGGGAAATGCCGCCGGTCAACTTCTCCGGGATCGGCTTGCTGGGACGTATTGCCCGGTGCGCAGTGCGCAGCGCCGAGTTGACGACGGACAGAGGCCCATCTATCGGCAGGGACCACAAAAGACTGAGCGATGAGCCGATTGGCTTTATGGGAGCAGACCAGCTCAAGCCCGAGCCTGACACGGCCTCTTTGCTGTCAGGCGTCGAGGCTGATTCGAGTTTAGCGTTGATCGGCGCTGACAGCCCGAGCGGGCCGCGACCTTCAAGGGTTCCCCCTGCAGCGGGTTTGATCGGATACATAGTCAACCCCGCGATCAGCACGGCCAACAAGTATCGCGAATGCCTTTTGCGACTCATGGAAAGTTCCGTTTGGAGGAGATCGTCAAGATGGCTTCAGTCTCTTGCCATCGCAGCTCGACACAAGACCATTTAGCGGAGCTGCGTTGTTGACAGCCAGAATAGGGTAGCAGATTTCAAGCACTTTCCTTTAAAAGCTTTTTCAGCAGCGGTACACTTTTCAACCCCTGTCGATGCCTCATGACAATGTGGCATGGGATGTCGATACCATATGTGGTGCAAGGGAGAATACAAGAGACGGGGCTCTTGCTGAGAGATTCTTTAGTGTCATCGACGGTGCCATAGGCCGTTCGATCGACGCTCAGATCCGCGCCACAGCGTCAGGTTTTGTGAGCTTACACCTGCCTGACTGAGGCTCCGCAAGGGCCAGATATTCTGTCAGGACGAAGAGAAATGCGATGGCGCCTGCATTCTCGGCGCCCTCTTCTGCGATATAAAGAACGCGTCTGAGCGGCTCGACAAGCCTTTCCAGTCGATGATTGTTTTGAAGCCATGACGTCAAAAACGTCATCTGCGCGCCGAACTCAATACACATTGAAGAGGCAAAGAGAACGACTGATAAAACCAAAGATAGCCTGGCTGGGCTGGAAGATCGCTGCCATAAGAATGGCAGAATGATACCTAAGAACAAAGCCAGCAGCGGAGCATACCAAGCTGCCCAGACCGTTAAAAACCAGCGGTTGGAATTCCAGGCTGTCGGAAGCACGACAAGTTTGACAAACTCGTCCCATCGCTCATGCAGGCAGACCGTTTCTTCCAGAAAAGCGCAGCAAAAGGCCAGGGCGATCAGCAGCCAGAAGCGTGCGTCTGGCAAGCTTCTCCGGTGGTCCACCAGGTAGCATCGGGCGGCGCCGGCGGCCACCAACAGCCAGAGCAGCCCTGCAAACAGTGTAGGAATGTTCCCTTCATCGGTCAGCCAGAAAAGCCTGAGCCAGGACTGTTTGGCGGAACAAACGAAAGGCTCGACCAGGACATCAAGAAGTATCAGGAAGGCAGCGGCTGACAGCAGCCCGTTTCGGAAAGCTCGTGAGGTCGAAGGCGTAACGACCGGCTTTAGGGCAAGGTGTTGGATTAGTTGCTTCACGGATTAATTTGCCGGACGCCCATCAGCCCGACAAGTATAACGGCAGATCCCTCAATAACTTACCTGAACATCTGGGCTTCCCAGGCTCCGCCGCCATCCGTCTTGCCCGCCATATAGGGGCCCTGATAATCAGCGTCGCTCACGTTCTTGACTTCCGCCTTGAATGTCATCGTTCGGTCGGCTGCAGCTCCCTTGCCCTTGGTGTACTTGCGGACCAGGGTGACGCGCGGGTAGTTGTACCAGCCCTTCTCGATGGTGAACTTCTCTTTGGTGTTTAGGTCCTGCCCGTGGCCCCTGAGGCTGCCGCCGTCCTGCTCCAGGTACATCACCGACTTGATTGTCTTGAACTGGTACTCGTAGCCGACGTTCCATTTGCCGGACAGGTGCGGGGCCTTGCTCGTGTCGACCGCCGGCGGGGGCGACGGGGGCGTTC
>DATNRD010000110.1:0-19396 GCA_036703665.1 Candidatus Obscuribacterales bacterium | reverse complement strand
ACTGACGAGAGTTCTTCAAGATCTTGATATCGTATTTGGTATCACCAGGCAATTTCAGAGAGCTTAACAATTCCCTGGCGCCGGAAACCATTTCCCAGTGCCTCAAAAGAGCTGCGGCATATTAATGTCACAAGCTCCTAGTACGGCGTTTGTCGCCATTACTTGCCAATGTCCGCAAGCGGCTGGTCAAATCGCCCAAAGTCTATGTGCGCGACAGCGGGGTAGTGCATGCCCTGTTGAGAATTGAAAACCTGGACCAGTTAAACGGTCACCCCATCGTCGGAGCTAGTTGGGAGGGTTTTGTCATAGAGAACCTGCTTTCCGTATTGCCCTGGTCCGTGCAGGCATTTTTCTATCGCACTTTTTCCGGCGCTGAAATCGACCTCGTGCTTTACTTGCCTGAAGGCAAGTGCTGGGCCATTGAAATCAAACGCGGCTTGTCTACAAGGACCAAGAAAGGCTTCTATTATGCTTGCGAGGACCTTCAGCCCGACCAAGCGTTTGTTGTCTATGCCGGTGACGAACGCTATCCAATTGCCCAGGGAGTTGAGGCCATCGGTCTGCGGGAATTGGCTTCGATACTGTCTGGACTTCGGTGAAGGCCGAGCACTGGAGCTGGCCATTTCTGGTGAACACACCCGGTTACGCAGCGGTCGAGCCGTTGCCGATCTTTTCCAGGAGCCACTGATTGAACTGTTCGGGCTGGTCGTCCATGCAGCAGTGTCCGGCCCAGTCGAAGACTCGGAAGGAGGAGTTGGGCATGGATTTGTGCATGGTACGGACATGCACCCAGGGTGCCACCACGTCCAGGCGTCCCACCGAGAAATGCACTGGGCAGCTCACTTTGGGCGGGTGATCGACGAAATTGATGGAAGCGAAGTTGTCGACGATCTCCCTCAAGCTGTGCAGCTCGGTATCTATGAGAATCCGCTCGCGCTTTGGCAGGCTGTGGTGCAGGATGGTTCCCTTGATCGACTCGAAAGGCCAGGTCACCAGGAACCGGAAGATTGTGGAGACCGGGCGGGGGACGCGTCCCGGCATGGACACTGCCAGGATCTCCTTCACCAGCTCCGGGCGGCGCTCGGCCAGGACCATGGAGATGATTGCCCCGAGCGAATGGCCGACAAAAATCGCGGGAAACCTGACTTGCCATTTCTCGAGTGTCTCTAGCAAGTCACTGACATGCACATCGAGTCCTGTCGGTTCGCCCGGTTCGTGCGTGTTGCCGTGACCCCGGAGTTCCGGCACGACGCAGCGGTAGCCGAGATTCGTAAGAAGCTCGATCTGGGGCTGCCACAGACTTGCGTCGGCTCCGGTGCCGTGAATCAGCACCACATCGGGCCTGCCGTCGCGGCTTCCAGCTCCGCCAAATTCATGACACTCGAGAAGCAACTCGCAACCTCCGGCACCAACAGAATCATGTCACATGTTGGCCGGTCAACTTCAGAATATCAACAGTTAACCAGGTGTTCCAGCGCGATAGATTGTCGGCACTCCCAGGGAAAATCCAGGCACCCTCCCGGGGCTGACCCCTACGTCATCGTCGTGCCCGGTGGGCGGTGGCCGTCAATCGGAATCCGACGCCTGCCAGGACTGGGAACGCCCACGCTGCGGCACCTGGTCCTCCGTGCCGTAAAAGGCGCGCTTCGAGCGCTCGGAGGCCAGGAGCGGCTCCCACGCCGGATTACCCTGAGCAAGGATGAGCCGGGCGATATCGTAGACTGCCCCTACCCTGTCGAGGCTGTGGGCTGCCGGCAGGGGCTCGGGTAATTTCGTGGGCGGGCCGTCCAGGTCTTCGACTATGGAAACGATGTCGGAGGGCTTGCGCAGCGGCCTGGCCAGACCGTATCCAATAAGGATGTCGGCCGTCCCCGCCTCCTGGGGCATCGGCTCGGTCAGCAGATCTATGGCCATGGGCAGACGTCTTGCAATAGCCTCGAAGGTGGTCAACCCGCCAGCTTTGGTTACGAGCAGGTCGCAGGCGGCCATAAGATCCGCCATGGAGTCGTGGAAGGGCAGCACGGCAGTGGGCACGGGAGACTTAGTCGCTTCACGCTCGATGCTCTCGAAAAGCTCCTCGTTATGACCGCAAACGAAAACCGCTTGAACGGAGCGCCGGATGCCGGACAGCGCGCGGTAGAGCCTGGCCATGTTGCCGCCGCCGGCCCAGCCGGCGGTGATGCAGACCGTCAGGCGCTCCGGGTCGAGTCCCAGCGGGGCAAGGAACTGCCGGCGGTCGACCTCCGGCGGTGCCAGAAAGCGCGGGTGCACAGGCATCCCGATGGTCTTTATTCGTTCCGGACGAATTCCTAAGGAAAGCAGCCGATCGCGCGCCAGGTCGTTGGGCGCCACTATGAGATCGGCATCGGGACAGGCCCAGCCACTCCAGAGCTGCGAGTTGGGGTCGGTGACCACGGTGATCAGCTTCACGCGCCCTGCCATGCCCAGCTCGCGCATGGCACGCGCCAGATAATGATTGGTCATCGGGTGCACGGAAACGACGACCGAAGGGTCCATGCGCGTGAGCGCTTCCAGCGCATATTTGCGCGCCAGGCGGTAGCCCAGCTCGGAGTCGTTCGGGCGGGTCGCCTCCACGAGCCAGGCGTAGTACTTCATGGCCGGCTGGCAGTGCCTGAGCAGGAAATTGTAGAACTCCACCATGGCACGATTAATCGGATGGCTCTGCTCGGCCATGTTCTCCACATTGATGACGACGTGCTCTCCGGGCAGCGCCCGGGAGACAACCTCACTGATACCTGCTTCAATGGCCTCAGCGGCGCTGCGGTGACCGCCGCCCGTATCGGAAAAGCACACGCAAATCCTGAATGATCCCATGGCCGTGATTGCCTTGCCCCCTCATGCTCTGCTACCCTGGACTAGTTCAGGAATTGGCTCAAAAGCGTGGCAACCTGAACGGATCCAGAATAATGTACCATCCGGTAACCCACAAGGCTTGTGAACTGGCCAAACGAGGCGTAATGCTGCTTGCTGCATGCGCGGTGCTGGCACCGGCCCAGGCCCAGCCAGAAAAGCTGGCCGCTGTGCAAGCGGCACAGGGCAGCGGACCGAACGGGTATATCGAATGGACCGCCAACGAATACCCGATCCTGCGCCGCAAGGACAGGTTCAAGAAAAAGCCGTTCAAGGCGCAAATCTTCCAGATCGACCGGGAAGCGCTCGGCGATCGGCGGCCGCTGCTGATGGTCCACGGCTTGCGCGGGGAATACTGGCGTGATTTTCGCTGGGGCAAGGTAATAAAAAGGTTCATCACCTACCCAGATTTCGGCAGCAAGTACAAGGTGTACCTGCTGCGCTATTCCAGCATCGACCCGCTTAAGTCCGTTCTTCCCCAATTCAAGGCAGCTGTCCTGGACCTGCAGCGTCAGAGCGGCGGCAAGCCGGTCACACTCCTGACGCTCAGTATGGGAGGAAATCTGGCCCACGAGGCGCTCAAAGACCCCGACCTCGACAGGGCAGTTCGGCTGGTGTTTACTCTCGGCACGCCGTTTCATGGCTCACCGCTCTTTTGCAAGGACTGGTTCATGTACAGCGCGTACAAAAACCTCTCCTTTCCCTGGACGCGGATCGACCACAGCATGGCCTACAGGCTCTACTTCAAGCGCAACCCCAATCTTCTCACCGACCTTGCCTGGGACAACTGTGACGGCTACATTCCCGACGCCGGGCAGTTCAAGTCGATTTTGCCTCTGGGTCCCAGCGGAAATCTCACCCCTGAGACAAACGCCAACCGCCGCTTGCTCGAGCTGAACAAAGGCGGGGGCATCGACAAAAGAAAGTTCATCAGTTACGCGGCCTACTTAGTGAATCCCTACTTGAAGCCGGACTTCGTTCGTTACCTGGAGTCAACGCTGCTCTATCCGTATAGCTTGCTGACAGTCAAGCTGCCGGCTCACCTCGCGCGCGAGCACCCGGTGTTGAAGATGCTCAACCGTAGCATCGCCAGGACGATACCGGAGGCCGCCGCCGCCGCCAACGCCAGCGGCCGGTTCGTGTACGCTTTAAATGACGGGATCACCCCCGTGAACAGCGCGCTGTTCGTGACAGCCGAAGCATGCCAAGAGTGCACCACGGCCAGCGAGAGCGACCTGAGCCGCCTGAAGCCATATCTTGAGGTACGCCTGGCCAGGGTCTTCAGAAACGCCGATCATCTGACGTTCATCGATGGCTACAGGCCGCGCGGTGCCTCGCACATGCTCAGAGACGAGCTTAATCCCGGCGACGGCTTGCGGACCATGTTCGACTGGATCCTCTCCGACATCATGCAGTCGGACACGCTGCCCGGGCAGCTGGCGAAGGACGAGAAACCGGCCACCGACCTCGAGGTCAAGTAATCTCGCCCGTGGCGAAAGGTCAGGCAGGTGTGCTTTGATGGTGTCAAGGCGTGCCGGAAACATTTTTTGTGCTGTCGCGTCGCTCGTATCACGGCTTTCGAGGGGAGCATCGATGCGCACCGTCGTCTGGAATCTTTTGCTGGGGGGAGTAGTCGCTGCATGCCTGCAGCTGCTTGCCGGTCAGGCGGCGACAGCCGCTGAAGCCGACGCCTGGCCGTCGCTCAAACCAGCAACGGAAGCTATTCCCAACCTCCGGGTCGTCAGCCCAGCGCTGGTGCGCGGCGGGCAGCCGTCGGAGGAGGGGCTGAAGTTGCTCAAGGACGCAGGCATTAAGACAATCGTCAATCTGCGCAACGAAGAAGTGCTGGTCGCGCGGGAGGAACGTATCGCGCGCAAGCTCGGCCTCAAGTTCGTGAATATCCCGCTGGATGCCTTCAACCAGCCCACCGACTCCGACATACGCAAGTTCCTTTCTGCGGTGGACGACAGCGCCAACCGGCCCGTCTTCGTCCACTGCCTTTACGGGCAAGACCGGACAGGAACGATGGTCGGCATCTATCGCATCAAGTACCAGGGCTGGACAGCCAGCCAGGCCTTCGACGAAATGGTCGCCTGCGGTTTCAAACCGGGTCTGGCCAATCTGACCAGGGCGGTTTACGGTTACGCAGCTTACAATGGGCGCCCGGAGAAAATGCCCGGAGCCGACGTCATCGTCCGCGATCTCAAACGCCGCCTCCAGGCACGCTTCAACGGCGGCCAGTAGGACGGGCACATTCAGAGCGTACGTCTTCAGTGAAGTGCGTCAGCGAATCCCCTGAGCGCGGGCGTCCCGCCCGCCCCGCGCCAGCTTGCGCGCTCAGTAGGTACGATGCGCGAAGCGCATCGGCTGTGCTGAACGCGGATGTCTAACGGCTGCCACTGCATATCTTCTTTAGAGCAGATGCCTGACCAGAAGATTGAGGAACAGTCCGACGTCGGTGACAACACCGAGAGCGTGTGACGAGCCGCGATCCGACAGCTTGGTGACAACGGCTGGATTGATGTCGACACACACCGTGCGAACCCAGGACGGCAGCATGTTGCCCACGCCGATGCTGTGAAGCATGGAGGAAAGGCAGATCACCAGCCGTGCATCCTTCAGCTGCCGGGCGTACTCGTCCTGCGCGGCCACCAGGTCCATGAGCGTATCCGGCAGCGGACCATCGTCACGAATCGAGCCCGCCAAAACAAACGGCACGTTGTTTCGGACGCACTCGTACATGATGCCCGACCTGAGCACACCGGCTTCCACCGCTTGCCTTATGCCGCCGGCGCGATTGATCGCGTTTATCGCCCGCATGTGGTTCTTGTGCCCCTCGTAGATGGGCAGCCCCCGCTCCAGGTCGACCCCTAGCGATGTCCCGAAAAGGGCATTCTCGATATCATGGACAGCCAGAGCGTTGCCGCTGAGCAGAACCTGAACGAACCCGGTGCGAATGAGCTGGCAGAGAAAGTCCACCCCGCCGGTGTGGACGACCACGGGACCGGCTACAAACACTATGCGGCCGTTCTCCGCGCGGACCTCGCGCATCAGCTCGGCAATTTTTTTGACCGCAGTCTCCACGCGTCGCTCGGACGAGATTTCGTTTGACATAAAGGCGAAACCCAGCCTGTCTCGCTCTTTGAACTCGGGCTTGACGCGTATCCCTTCGTGGCCGCAAACGACCGGATCACCGGCAGCCACATCGCGTAGCTTCCGGCAAACGAAGCGTCCGTCGAGAAAACAAATAACCGCGTCCATCCTCTGATCCTCCACCTCATGCCACCGCCCCTGGTACCGCACCAGCGTGCGGTTGTTGGTCGTCGAATAGAAGTCGTCCGGCACGCACGCCCGCTTCTCCGCCGGAGCCAGCACGGCGTCCTTCTCCGCCACCGGATAGCATCCCAGAAGCATGAGGTCTCCGAGCGTCTGGTTCAGGCGTTCGGCGCTGTCGGCGGAAATTCTCAACTGTATTCGAGATACCTCGTCATTGGTGCGCCCGATGCGGAACTCGACGACTTCATAGCTCGACTGGCAGGCGATTACGGTATCGAATATCTCCGAAAGAATTTGTGAATCGATGAGGTGTCCCTCGGCTTTGACTATTTCTGAGAACACGCCTGTCTCCCTCCGCCCCGCCCGCTGCCATCGGCTCCGGTCCCCATGGGGACGCTTCAGAATTCAGATGATCTCACCGCTGGAATCGCACCTCGACTCTGGCGCCGGCCGGCGGTGTCCATCCCCAACCGCTGCCGGTCGCGCTCCCTACCAAAGGAGATGGGACCTGAATCAATTAATACATATTAACCAAAAATGTTAAGGATTGTATGTTGGCAACTGCCAGTTTGCCCTTATACTTCTGCCCAAGGGGAGCGTTAATCATTCCTTCACATTCGTGGGCAGTGTTCTCCGTTCAGGCAACCACTATGCTCACAGGGAGCCCTTCTCTCTGACTCCAGCTAGAAAGGAGGTTCACGCCTATGCGGGTCGAGCTCATTTACACACCGGGCTGCAAGGTATCCAGGAAAACATTGGACAACCTGCAAACAGTCATCGCGGAGGAGCAACTGCCTATACCTGTCGAAGTCATCGAGAGAAATGAGCATCTAGCCCACAACACCATTCGCATCGACGGCGACGAGTTGTGTGACCTCCCGGTGGTGCCGCAGGGTCCCTACTGCCGCCTGTATGCAACGCGCAGCGGCGTGTCCGGGGTTCCCTGCCTGGAAACCCTTCGCGAGGTCCTCTTCAGGAAATGGAAGGAGCTCACGGAAGCCCCGTTGCTCCGCTTGCGCACCCATTAGCTGGACGACTGAATTGTCGGCGGCGTCGCCTGTCGCCTCAAAAGTCAGCCCGGAGCGCTTTTTCAAGCGCCCGGGCAAGTTTTTCGAATCCCCTCTGTAGTGAGCCCGTGTGGGAGAGTAAATTCCCCATATTGGGGGGTGGTGATTCGGTTCAAGCAAAAGCGACTATATTGATTAGGGGGCGCCCTCGCTAATACCTCGGCCATGACGATAGTGCGGCAACGTTATTCGGAAATTGCGCTTGGCGTGGCGCTCATTGCGCTGCTGTCGCTCGTGCGTATCTATTACGGAGGCGGGCACGGGATTATGATCGTCTGGAAGGGGCAACCGACCTTCCAGGACACCCTGGTCAACCTCTCGGAGGTGACGCAGATGCCGCCCGAGCAACTCCGCCGCGAGCATCCCTCCGTCCACTGGCAGCTTGTCGCCATGGAGATCATCGAGGACAACATCGAGCTTGACAGTGTCAGGCAGAGGCGCCACTGGAAAGGACCGGGCACAGGAAAGCAGGCGCCTGACGATGCACCATCGCCCGGCGGTAACGGTTCCAGAAAGCGTCAGCCTGGTATTTGAGAACAAGCCAGCTCCCTTAAGCGATGGGCAAGCGTGCCCATTGACGCCATCCGCTGGGCTGGGTCGCGCATCAGCATGGCCATCAGAATCGCCTCCGGCTCCGGACCCAGTTCCTTGAGGCGGCGTTTGGCCCAGTCAGGAAAAATCGGGCCGCTGAACCTGTAAGCCACCGTAGGCTCAAGGTCCGACTCGAACGGCAGGCGGCTATGTCCGGCCAGTTCGGTCTGGTAACGCTCAACGCGCACGCGTGTCCTTTCATGTGGCCCACCTCAGAGTGCTCCCCTTACCCCAATTCTCTGGCCGCGGCCCCTGGAGGCCGTCCCCTCAGAACGTGACAGCGCTTGCGCAATAAGGTGAATTTCCAATCACTCTTTCTGGTAGCCCCCGCTCGAGCCGGACTACCCATTATCGCCTGGCGCCCGTCTCCGGCTGCCCGGAATAAACGCACACACCGCTGTGCCACATGCAGCTTAGAGAGAGCGTCTCTGGGAGTCGCCACTTGCTGATTCCTCCGGGTAGATGCGAGCTGGTCGACCCGGCTGCGCCGGCGGCGCCGCCTCCAGCTCGCAAAGCAGGCCGTGCTGGGCAAAATAAATGAACTTTCTGGCATCGACACCGGCAAGGGCCTTTATATCCGCGGCATAATCCTCCAGCTGCCTGCTGTGGGCCCGCAACCGGGCATGCAATTCCGCCAGCTCGAAATGATCTGTCTTGAAGTCAATTACATGCCACTGCCCTTCTGCGTCCTTAAGCAAGAGGTCCGGGCGTTTGGCGGCCACCCCCCGCTCGCCTGCCACCACCAGATACGGTGGTTCGCTGAACAACACCTGGGACTCTTTGATCAGCCGGCACAGAGGGCTGTCGAAAAAGCGGGCGACAAGGTCCTTGCCCTCCGCCACAAGCGCATCGACGAGCTTCCGGTGCACGACCCCAATCGCCTGGGAGCGCGCCACGTCCTCCAGAGTGCGCTGGTCGAAAGCTTCCGGGTTACGGCATATGCGTTCCATGACGGCGTGGAAGAACCGGCCGGCTACGGCAGGCTCTACCGCCTGCTGCCCGGCCGCAGGCGTGACGCGCAGCAGTGCCTGCCAGGACTCTGCCGGCTCGATGCGTGCCGATGGTACCGGTTCGACAAGGTCGTAGGCGGGCACCGGCATGTCTTCAAGGTCACCCCCATCCAATTGCCCCTCCGGCACCGCCTTTACCTGCAGCGCGGACAGCAGGTCGAGCCCGAACACGGAAACCTGGTAGTCACCACATCCGGTGCGGCCGGCAAGCCGCATCCTGCCCGGCTCCAGATCGCCGTCACCGGAAGGCAAGAGAGTCTCCTTCAGCCACCGCTTGAAGGAAGGCACGTCTCTCCCATTCCTGTCCACCAACATAACCAGGTAGTCCCGCGCCCGCGTCATCGCTACGTAAAAGAGGCGCTTCTTCTCGGCCGTCGCCATGCTCGTCTCGATGCAGCCGGCCAGACGGAACAGCGAGGGCTTCTCCTGCCTGGCGTCCCTGGTGGAATCCAGAGCAATTCCGTAATCCCGGTGCATGCGAAGCTTGCCTGAAAGGCGCGCGGCATCGACTCCCATGACGGGGATGATGACGGCAGGGAACTCCAGTCCCTTGGCTGCGTGAATGGTCATGAGCTTGACCGAGTTGCCAGAGTCCACCGGCGCCGCCGTCTGCTTTACACTCAAATTGCGCATCTCCTCCAGGCAGTCGGCAAATGCACCGACGGAAAGATGCGCGCGCTCCTCCGCCATGGACACCAGCTTCCAGAGATTGCGCGAGCGCTGGCGCCCATTCGGAAGCCCCATCAGCACAAGGTCGTAGCTGGTCGTCCTGACGATCGACCGCACCAGGTCGGGCAGCGATGACCGGCGCGCCGTTTCAGCAAGCAGCTTGAGAGTAGCCGTCACCTGGCGCAGCGATGCGTGAGCACCCTGTCCGGACGCCTCGCGCTCGAGCGCTGACCACAACGATTCTGTGCCCTGCCCGGCCAGCCCATTGATAAGGTCGTCGGTGAGCCCGAACATCGGTGAGCGCAGAGCGCCCAGCAAAGCATGGCTGTCCTGCGGGCAGTCGAGGAAACGCAGCAGGTTCTCGATGTCGTAGACCTCCTGCCGGTCGAGGAAGCCGGCACCGCCCATAGCCACATAAGGAATTCCCGCCCGGGCAAGCTCCTTTTCGAAAGCCTCCAGGTCATCGTTGCGCTGCACCAGTATGGCGAAATCCCCGTAATCGATGGCCCGGGACACACCGCTCTTTTCCAGCACAGGAGCGCCCTTGGCGATTTTTTCCTGGATCCATGCGGCCACCGCTGAGGCCTCGAGCGCCTTTGATCGACGCGAATCGGTCTTGCCGTTTTCATCGGCGGCATCAAAGACGACCACCTCCACCCTCGGCTCATCACCGGCGTCCTGGCGGTGCGGCTCCAGAGCCTGATGGCATGCTTCGTAGGAAGGGACGGCGGCATCGCCGGAGGCAAGCAGTTTCTCAAAAACGGCATTGACGAACCCGACTATACCAGGATGGCTGCGGAAGGAACGGTCCAGGCTCTCCAGCGCGAAATCACCAGACAAGCCAGGCGGGCGGCCATCAGTTTGCTCGGGGTCGCTCCCTCCCTGAAAGTGACGCTTCCACTGGTTGAATGTAGCCACATCTGCACCCTGAAACTTGTATATCGACTGCTTATCGTCGCCGATCAAAAACAAACGCGTGTCGGTCCCGGCCAGCAGCGCCAGGATGCCGGCCTGCATGGTGTTTGTGTCCTGAAACTCGTCCACCAGGATGGCCGCGATGTGCTCATTGAAATACGATCGAGCCACAGATCCAGCCCCGGACAGCAGCTCGTGTGTGCGCCGGATGAGGTCGTTGAAATCGAGTTTTTGTGCGGCGTTCTTGCCGTGCTCGTATTTCTCCAGAGCTGCTTGCGTAAGCGATACGAGCGCTCGAATATGGGAGAATGCTTTCCGGTCTTCATCATTCACCTGTTCGGGCAGGTCGTCCAGGCGATCGCGGATGGCACTTCTTAACGTGCGCAGCGCCTGCTTGACCTGACGTGACAGCTCGTCTTTCTTTCCGACCTTTAGATTTATGACCGCGGCTGCATTCTTCAGGCACGTCACGCACTGCCGGAGATCGTCCCGCATGCGCTCGGCCTCCCGAGCCCGTTCGAGAACCTCGCGGCGCTGCGGCTCGAGATTGTTGCCCTCAGGAAGATGAGTCTCCTCCAGGAAGGCAAGCGCTTCTTCCCACCGGCAATCAGCAAGGACTTCCTCAACGCGCGAGCTTGAAATCGAAAGCAGCAGGCGCTCGACATGCTCCGTGAGTTGCTCGTCGGAAAGCCCTGGCATGGCGGCCAGCGCCTCCTTGTACTGGATTGAAGACTTGATGAGGGTGACGACCCAGTCTTTCACAGTCTCCACCGGATAGCTCAAGACTAGTTCTGTTACGCCGGCGTCGTTACCCGCCAGGCCGGCCAGCGCCTCGTTGATGCTCGACTCCAGCAGCTCCGCTCCCTCCAGATCGTCGAGAACCTGAAACTGGGGATCGACTCTCGACTCGGCCGGAAAGGTCTTGAGGATCGACTCGCACAGCGAGTGGATGGTGCCTATGCGCGCGCTGTCCACCTCGGAGCGCAGTTGGGCCCAGCGCGCCTTCTCCTCGACCGACACAGAGCTCTTCACGAGCTCCTCCATGCGAGCTTTCAAGCGGTTGCGCATCTCCTGCGCCGCCTTTTTCGTGTAGGTTACCGCAATCAAGTCGGTGGCGGAAAGCCGCGGGGAATTCCTGAGAATCTCGATGTAGCGCTCCACCAGCACGTGCGTCTTGCCGGAGCCTGCCCCTGCCGATACCAGGACGTGTGCTTGCGTGGAGGACACCGCGCGCCTCTGCTGCTCAGTCAGCTGACTCATCGGTCCACTCCTCGTGCTTGAGTTCGGCTATCCGGCACACCTTCTTGTGCTGACAGGCTGCGCACAGGCTCTGGTCGGTCGGCCGGACGGTGAAGTCTCCCTGGCAAATGGAGGACACGAACCGCTCGATAAGCTCCTCCGTCCGCGCGCGCAGCTGCTCGCCCTGGCTGCCCTCGAAATCCAGCCGCCCGCTCACCTCGCCGGAATTGACGCTCAAATAGAGCCCGGCAGCCACATGGCTGCCGGGCAATACCGCCCGCTCGACTGCCAGAGCATAGACCGGTATCTGCAGATTGCGCCCGCTCAGCGCATCTTCCAGCTTGATGCTCTTGGACCCGCTCTTGTAGTCGACGATGCGCACCTGCCTGCCCTCGTCGGCGACATCGATGCGGTCTACCACGCCTCTTATGACCACCTGCCCGGCCGAGGTCTCAATGGCCAGCGGCGGCAGAGACCCGGGCTTATCCTCGCCGAATCGCAACTCGAAATGAGCAGGTTCGAACGACCTTTCATCGCTGGCTGCTCTGGCCAGCTCTTCCCGGGCGAAGCGCTGCAAACGGAAGTAAATCTCCTGCTTTTCGTAAGCCCAGAACTCGCCCGGGCGGAACTCGCGGCGGCTTTCCAGTTCAGCCAGGGCCGCGTCGGCAGCCGCGGTCATGGCATCGAGACAGGTTCGGTCATCGAGACCGCGCAACGACAGCCCCCTGCCCGCAAGGCCCGTGTAAAAGAGTTCCAGCGCCCTGTGGTAGGTCGATCCCAAAAGATCCACCGGCAAGCCCGCACCGGGCTGCAGGCGCGGCTCCATGCCGAGGACGTAGGAGACCCAGTACTTGAACGGGCACTGGCCATAGTAGTTCAGACGGCTGACGCTCCAGCGCGCAGGCAGGCTCACCGAGGCCACGCCGGTGTCGACGAACTCGGTGAGACAGCCGTTGTAAAGCGTGTCCCGGGGCCCGCAAAGGCGACCATGCGCCACCGCCAGTGGTGCCGCTAGCGAGGCCGCGAATTCCTCAATCTGAGGATGTCGCAGCGCAGGAAACACAGGCGCGCAAGTGGATGCCGGGAAATTCCAGAGCCGACCTGCCACTGCATCCCTGACCGATACCGGCTCTCTCATAGAAGACCGGTAAGGGATCGAGAGCGGAGCCAAACCGGAGGACACTTCCTCGGCTACAAAAAACGACGGCACTGTCTCGTCTCCGTTCATCTCGTAAACGGGAAAAGAAAGGCAGATCATTGTGCCTGCCCGCTTAACGAGCGCAGTGAAAAGGGCCCACTCGAAGCCCGGGTGGTGTCTCGGGTTGCCGATGTCCAGGCCGAATGCCGACCAGCGCGCCAGCTCCTCGCGGCTCACGAAGCCGGACTGCCCGCCCCGCCTGGGAAACTCGCCTTCAACCATGCCGGCCACAAAGACGGCTTGGTACATCTTGTTGGGCGCCAGATCTGCACCACATATGGTGACCGCCTCGCTCCACTGTCGGTGGCGCCTGTAATTCCCGGCGACCACAAGAGTTTCAAAACGCCTCACCAGGGTCTCGAAGGGGAGCTTGCGCTGCTCGATGAGAGCATCTTCCAGAACAAGATTTCTGACAACCTCCCTGAGCGCCGCCAGAGCGCTGCGATCTTCGATCTGCCTGTCCGTTCCGTCATCCGTGTCATGCGGCAGAAAGAGCAGCTTGTCCAGGAGACGCTCGACCCAACTTGAAAAGTCGGTCAGCGTTGCGACGTCGGCCGCCGGCGCAGCAAGGTCAAAAAGCCGTGAAAGACCGGTCGAGATCCGCCTCCGGCTGGAGTCCCCGAAGGCGTCCTCCCACTGTTGCCTGCCGCCTACGATATTGAGCGCGAAGGACTGCCGGTCGATATCCTCCACATCTGCTCTTTCCAAGCCGAGCTCCACAAGCCTGAGATAAGGACTGCGCAACAAAGACAGCACATCGGCTCTGGCAAAGTCCCTCTGGTAGAGCGTGACCAGCCCCACGACAAACTGAACGATTGGCAGCTCGAGCAGGCTGACGCTCTCGTCGACAAAACAGGGGATTCCGGCCTCGGCGAAGGCGGCTTCGACTGCCCCGCGGTAGGCCTTCAGGTCGCGGGCGACCACCAGAACATCAGCCGGGCTGAGCCCCTGCCGGACGATGCACTGCTTGCACAACCTGGCAATCTCCTGCATCTCGAGAAACCTGTCCAGGGCAGAGAAGATCTTTCTTTGTGCCGGCTGCCTGGCAAGGGAGTCCGCCGGCGGAGAGCCGGCATCACCACCAACCGCGGTGCCAACAAAAGGCACCGGAGTCTCGATCCGCAGAGTTCGCACGAGCTCCTCGTAGCTGGATTGCTTCCAGAGATACTCGTCTTCAACAGGGCAGGCCTCGACTCCCAGCTGATAGTCGAAGACCACCTTGGTTTGCTGCGACAGGCGCGACATACCCAGAATCACTTGAGCCTGCAAGCGGGAGATTCTGTCGAAGCCATCGACAGCCAAAAGCGAGAAGGAAAGCGTCGGGGCGGCGCCGTATTCGAAGCCTCCTCCGCCGGCACGAGCAAGATTTCCCTGGAACAGTATCTCCCGGGCGGCAAAGGCAAGCCGCCTGCGGTCGTGGTATCCGATGCGATCGAGCGCCCGCCAGTACTCCTGGTAAATGCGCGCCAGCTCCAGGTATCTCGATTCAGCAGCAGCCGTCTGCTCCAGCCTAAGACGCACATCCTCCGGGCTTAAGCCCGCACGCTGGAACTCGTCTATAAGCTCGAGAACGGCGGCGCTCGTACCGGCAAGACAGGCAATCGGAGCAAGCGCCTTGAGCTCCCCACGGCCGAGCATCGATTCCATGGCATCTGCGACCAGGCGCGTGCGTGCTCCATCCGGGACAATGTTCGCTGACTGTCCGGCACACTCCAGGATCAAGCGGCACGCCTCATAAAAGGGCATGATTCTGATGCCGAAGATGCCACCGGCCTGTGGACGCCCAGAAGAGAGCTCGGCAACGAGCAGCCGGCGCAGTCGCTCCTCGACCAGCGAACGGTAGCGCGCCGAGGGCACGACCAGCAGTATGTTGGACAGGGGCATTGAGCGAGCCTGGCTGACAAGAAGCTCGAGAAGATGACTGGTCTTGCCGGACCGGTAAGGCCCGACCAGAAGCTCGATCGCCGAGCACCCGCCCTTGAAGGCGACAGGCATCAATAGTCCAGCTCCGGCAAAGGCAAAGTCAGCGCCAATTATCCCATCGCAGCGCGGCAACGGGACTATGCCCGGCTAATGTATGCATCAGGCCTCAGGCCAGATATTCCTTGAGTTCCGTTACCTGGCTGCACCGCCTCAGCTTCTGCATGGCCCGTATCTCAATCTGCCTGACGCGCTCGCGCGTGAGACCGAGCACGCGCCCCAGCTCCTCCAGGCTCATGGAACGGTCGGAATGCAGGCCATAGCGAAGCTCGATCACATCACGTTCTCGAGCCGTGAGACCCGACAGCAGATCGGAGACGTGCTTGCTCAAAAGCTGCGTGGCCGCAGCCTCATCCGGCTGCGGCGCCGCCTCGTCCTCGATGATGTCGGCCAGCGTGTTGTCCGAATCCTCGCCGCAGGCAGCATCGAGCGAGAGCAAGCTGCGACTGGAGCCGAAGGCCAGGAGAACCTTGTCGCGTTCCATGCCGGAGGCTTCCGCCAGCTCCTCGATGGTGGGGCGGCGGCCGAGGTCCTGCGACAGCTCGCGCACCACCTTGCGCAGGCGGTTGAGGACATCGTTCATGTGCACTGGCACACGGATGGTCCTCGACTTGTTGGCCAGCGCCCTGGTTATTGCCTGGCGAATCCACCAGGTCGCGTAGGTGGAGAACTTGTTGCCCCTTTCCGGATCGAATTTCTCGACAGCACGAATAAGCCCCAGGCTCCCCTCCTGGATCAGATCCTGAAAGCTCAAGCCGTGATTGGTGTAGCGTTTGGCAATGCTCACGACAAGCCGCAGATTGGCCTGAATGAGCCGGCGCCGGGCGGCTTCATCGCCTGTCCGGATAGCTCGGGCCAGCTCGATCTCCTCGCGGCCGTTGAGCAGCTTGTGACGGGAAATCTCGCGCAAGTAAGTCTTGATCGAGTCATCCTCGACAGTCTTCAAGCGCTCTTTCTCGGACGGCTCGTCGTCCTCGAACGAAACAGCATCCTCGACTGCTTCTTCCGGCTCGACCTGAGCCAGATCGATGTAGCCGTCCCACTCTTCGGCCGGCACGCGCTCGACCTTAGGCTTGCACCCTCTTATCGTGATTGCACCCTTCCACTTCTTCATGTTTCCTTGCTACGTACCTCGTATTGCGTTGTTTGTCGACAGGTGTGTAAGGCCGGCCGCGGTTGACCAACCGCTTCGGCAAAATCGGACGTCGCGAAGAAGGTTCTGAATCCGCCTGATTTGCCCGCCATCCGGCCCAGAGCTGCGAGCAAACCTTAGAAACGCCCAATGTTTATATGCCCGCTTTAATGCTGCTCTCACATAACCAAACGGGTGAAGTATTACGATAAGATGAAGATTTGCCTTGTGACTCGCTTTCTACAAAATAGCGATTGCATCGAAATGCGACGGACAAGCGCCCTCTGCCGCCCGTAGTCGCCCGACCTGGATATAATTGCCGGCCGTAAGCGGGCAAGAAGGAGGCGGCTATGCATTTCGAGGTCGTTCATCCCGGCTCCAACGCCATGATCGTTGTAAAGCTGGATCAGGGCGAGAGCGTCAAGGCGGAGGCGGGCGCCATGGTAGCTAAGTCCGACACGGTAACCGTCGAAGGCAAGATGGAGGGAGGATTGGGCAAGGCCGTGAAGCGCTTCATGCTCGGTGGCGAGCGCTTCTTCTTTCAGACTCTCAAAGCCGAGTCGGGTCCCGGTGAGGTGCTCATTGCACCGGCTACCCCGGGTGACATCCAGCTGCTCGATATGGGCGACGGTCAGGACTACTTCCTGCAAGGCGGGGCATTCCTGGCTGCAATCGGCGACATAAGCATCGACACCAAGATGCAAAAGCTGTCGCAGGCGCTCTTTTCGGGCGAGGGACTCTTCGTTCTCCATTGCACCGGCAAAGGCACCGTAGCAGCCAGCGCCTTCGGAGCCGTGTATCAAATCGTCTTGCCGGCCGGACAGGACTATATCGTTGACAACGGGCACCTGGTGGCCTGGTCGGGGGACACCAATTACGCGATCGAGAAGGCAGCCAAGGGATGGCTGAACACCATCACCAGCGGCGAGGGCCTGGTCTGCCGCTTTTCCGGGCCGGGCAAGATCTGGCTCCAGACGCGCAACCCGCAGTCGTTCGGTGCCTGGATAAGGTCGTTCGTGCCTACCGGTGCCTGACAATGCCGGCCATACCTGCTCGACGCTATCCACCCGGCTCGGCCGACAGCCAGGCGGTTTGGCTGGATTTCGAGCCCGGGACCCTCAAGATCATGCGCGGGCAAGAGCTCGTGTCATCGGCACCCTTGAGTGCAATCGAGCTTAAGCTCGGCGGATACTCAGGCCGGCGGCTCATCCTGAATTTGAGAGACTCTTCGGAGACGCTCGTCTGTGATGATCCCGGTTTGCTCGAGGCGCTGGCGCATGCCGACACCGCCGGCACGCTTTCCCGGCAAGTGGAGGCAGCCAGACAGGCGGCGCGGCATGTCGGACGGCGAGAGCTGCTCTGCTGGGTGATGGCTGGCGGCATTGCCGTGCTGGCGGTCTGGCTCCTTTTCGCCGGCGTGGACGCGCTCGTCACACTGGCAATTGACCGCATTCCCGCTTCCCTGGAGCAGCAGCTTGGCGACCTTATCCTCGCTGACTACAAAAAGAAGCACCGCCTGAGCACCACCTCGCCCGAGGCGCAGCGAGTGGAGCGAATCGGGAAAAGGCTGGCGGCGCAACTGAAGATGAGTCCCTATGACCTTCAGTTTTCCGTCGAGCCGAGCACTGAGGTAAATGCTTTCGCGGTGCCCGGCGGCAACATCGTTGTGCTTTCCCAACTGCTCGATGAAGCAAAAAACGACGACGAGATAGCCGGCGTTCTTGCCCACGAGATAGGTCATGTGATCGGCCGCCACTCCTTGCGCTCGGCCCTGCATACAGCCGGTATCTGGGTCTGCCTGCGCGCCATCTTTGGAGAGCAGGGCAGAGATGCAGCCATCATGTTGAGCAACTTCGTCGATCTTGACGCGTTGCGCTACAGTCGCGTCCAGGAAACCGCCGCCGACGTAACTGGCGTTAAACTCTCATTGCAGGCGAACTACAATCCAGAAGGCCTGATCACGTTTTTCGAGCGCTTACGCAAGAAGGAGGGATCCGGCGACATTAAGGTTCTGGAATTCTTCTCCAGCCACCCTGTGACCTCGGAGAGAATCGACAACATCCGCAAAGAGATTGCCAAGCTGCGCCATTGACAGGCGACCACAAAGATTCACCTGGCAAACTGTGATGAACTAGCCGCAGCGCCTGCTCGGCTTTCGACTCTTGAAGGGCACGTACGCAGTTTCCATCTGTGGAAGAATCGCCCTGTCTCGCTTCTCATCGAGGAAGTAGATAAACTCCTTCCACTGAACTCTCAGCATTCGCTTCATGTCACGTGAAAGCTCTCCGACGGTACAGGATATCGTGCCAACAGAGGGCGCCATCGTTTCGCTCGTAGCATCTACTCGCATGCTTTTGACCCTCATTCTCAAGGCTCCACGCCCTTCTGCTGCCCTAGACGCTACCCCTAACATAAGGTTCCTTACACCCGAAACCACCTGGAAATAGCCCGAACCATGCCCAGGGTTATTCCTGAATTCGTGTGTATGAGGCTAGAGGAGCGTTGCATCGTGATATCAAGGGCAGCGTCCCTTCCACCCGGGCTACCCTCTTTTTTGCGGCCGCAGGGCAGCGCGCAAGCGGCGCCGCCGCTTGCGCCCGTCGATGTTCACAAGGGAAATCATCATGTTCTCAGACAACAAGTGAGTGATGCTGGCAATTCCGGCAATGGTAAGTATTCGGCCAGCGCCGGTGATGGAACCCGGAAACTGTCATCCTCATATACTGGTCTTGACCGAAGCGTTACCGCCAAGGCGCATGCATTGACGGTTGTAGTAGCTTCTCTACCCTCAGTGTCAGCGCGGTCAGCTCTTTTATAATGGCTGCATCTTTCCGGTTCTCGAAACGGCTCATGATCGGCACGCACCAGAGAAGCCAAACACAGCCGTCCGCGCGATTGCACTCGCGTCAAGCCAGGGCAAGGCGATGGGCGCCCGCAGCGGCCTGGCTGGTGATCGGGGCCATCATTGCCTGTGTTACGACCGGCTGCCAGCGCACATCCACTGACAAGATCGATGTGAGTGGCCGTATCGAAGGATACGAGACCAATATCGGGGCCAAGATAGGCGGGCGGGTCGATCGGATTACCGTACGCGAAGGCAACCTCGTCAAGCGCGGCCAGCTTCTTGCCCAGATAAGCGACGCAGACATCCAGGCGCAGCTTCGCGGCGCCAAGGCCAGGGTAGACAGGGCCAGGGAGCAAGTCGAGCAGGCCAGGGACAAGATTCAGGAGGTTCGAGCACGAATTGCCGAAGCCGGTTTGCGGGTCTGCCAGATGGAAGAGGACTCGGCCGGCAAAATCAGGCAGTGGCAGTCGACCGTTGCCAGCGACCAGTCCCGAGTCGCCGAAGCCCAGGCTAACCTGGCGCAGGCGAGGGCCGATATGGATCTGGCTCGGATAAGAAAGGACCGTTACGAGTTTCTGGTGGCACGCCAAGCCGTTACCAGGG
>DATNRD010000109.1:0-6364 GCA_036703665.1 Candidatus Obscuribacterales bacterium | reverse complement strand
GCTGCTCGAATACATCTGGGATGTCTCTGTAAGGCACTGGCCGAGGCTCTTCTGGGAGGCCGCAGAACCGAGCACAGACTTCCTGGGCGTCCTGGTGGCTGCCGGCTCGACTGGCCTTGTTGCACTGGCCATCCTCAATCTCAACCGGCACGGGACGCCGGACCAGAAGCTTTTTCTCAATTCGCTCATCCTGGTTGGTATCGGGGCGTTTGTCCTGCGCGATGCTGTATTGCTGGGACGCAGCGCTACGATCACCCGCTATCTCTTCCCAGCGCTTATCGCAATAGAGCTTGTGGTCGGCTACCTTCTATCCTTAAAAACGGCGCGTAGCCTAGCCGGTAGCCGAGCAAGCCTGCCCCAAGCGTGGACGGGGTTGCTCATAGCTGTCATCTCCTTCGGTTTGTACGGCTCGCTAAAAGTGTCGGCTGCGCAGAGCAGCTGGGCTACGGGAGGCACCCTGACCGACTCCGTGCCCGCAGCAGCCGAGGCAATCAATCGCATGACCGAGCCGGTCATCCTCTTACCGAGTGAGCGTCGAGCTAACTATACGCTTGTGCTTGCCGACCGTTTGAAGCCGGATGCTTTCATCCTTCCGGTCAATCCGGCCTATACCGCCTGGCCGATCATTTTGAGGAGGGAGTTGCTTGCTGGGCGACCGGTTCTGATGTGGGATCCGGGCAACGAACTGGCAGGCTCGCTGGGCACAATGCCCGATCTTTTGCTCAGCCAAATCGAACAGCGGGGGCGGCTCTGGAAAGTGGAGCTCAAGCCTGATACAGGCGTCTTTCGGGCGGCAGGTAGAAGTCCTGAGGACTAGCAGGGACTCTAGCCTCCCAACCCAACAGGCGGCGAGTTCGGTCCGGCAGCGACCTGACTGTCGACTCACCGAGGCTGGCGCACAGGTCGATTTGCGGCTTGACGATCGGCGGAGCGAACTGGTGTGTGACGTAAAGCTTGTCGCTGGTGCTGTCGTTGGGAAGCTCTCGATGCCAGAGTGCGCCGTCCATGACGAGCATGGAACCTGCAGGAGCAGTTATCATGACGGGCTTCCCCAGGTCTTCCGCTGACAGGGGCGGTGTTGAGCGCCGGTGACTGCCCGGGAACACTTCGACGCCTCCTGCCTCTGTGCTCAGACCTGTGACCAGGAGCACACAGTCGAGCGCCAGGCGGGGCACGTTGGGAATGTGCCGGAAGTTGACGTGGAGATGGTGCATTACGCGATGCTCCGGCAGGTTTTGCGAGGCAGCCGGCAAAATGACCCCAACTTGATAGCGAAGTATAGCGTCGGGCGAGAGATAGCCGTCGACCACACAGAGCATTTGAGGCAGCTCTAGCAACGTAAAAAAGAACGGCTCGTATTTCAACAGGAAGCGAATGATTGACAGCTCCAGGGCCGACCGGAGCAGCTCCTCGCCCACGTCTTCCCGTAACGCCCTTGCCGCGCGGCGGAGCGCTTGGCCGGTTTGCTCCTGCCGCTCCCCATCGAATACGTCCAGCACGACTGCGTAACCGGCTGTCTGAAGGGAGCGGATAGTCTGCTTAAGCCAGTTCTCATCGCCTCTGCAGCTGAAAGCCGGAACTATCGGCGGCGCCTGGCTGTCAGCAACTGTTTTTTTCACGTCTTTCCCTTCCTGGTGTTATGTCATGACCGCCGGATGGTATCACCCGTGGCCGACCGCCGCGCACTCAGACCGACGGCCAGCGCGGTTCTAAGCAGCCTTGCCGGCGTGTATGCGCTCTTGCCGGCATAGCGCTTCTCGGACCTGTAGAAGATCACTGTGTGTCTTAGCGCCAGCCTGTCAAGAACCACCAGGTACCCGCGACCGGGGTCACCTTGCCGGAGGAACTGCTCGATTGCCCTGCGCGACAGGACAGAAAGAGCTCCGTATGAGTGACGGTTCTCGAAGGTCCTGTAGGGGGCGATGATCCTGCGGAACAATTGTGTGAAAAGGCGCCGAATCAAAGGACAGGCTCGCTGGGAGCGAGCCCCAAGAACGATGTCGAAGCCTTCCGTCGCTTTGCTGATGAATTCCGGTACTGCCTCCGGCGGATCTTCCAGGTCAGCATCCATTACCACTGCATACTTCCCCCGGCTGATCTTAAGACCCGTTGCAATGGCGAAATGCTGTCCCTGATTCGACGCCAGGGTATGCACTATCACCCTCGGGTCGCGGGCTGATATTTGCCGCAGTATCCGTTCCGCTTCATCCGGGCTGCAGTCATTTACAAACACAATTTCGTACTTCTGTCCGACGTTCTCGAGGACGGCGGTCAGGCGTTCGTGGAGCGCAACAAGACACTCAGCGCACCGGAAGACCGGAATTACTACGCTGAAATCTACGTCGGCGTTGATTGATTCAGTCAAAGACACACATGCTGCCCGGAATCGCCTGCAACGGCATTCAATTTTAACCGACGCGCATGGACGGCACGCCGGCGGCATTGCTCGAAGCAAGCCCCGGTTGGGCGCAGTGAAGTTTACGTCGAACCAAGGTTAGAGAAACTACAAGTTGATAAAATTCATCATCCTGATACCTTGCCAAGCGATGAGCATGTCTGCAGTTGCCCCACCCACGAGACCGGCCATTCTCCAGTCCTGCTACATTCCCTGGAAGGGCTATTTCGATATCATCAACTCAGTCGATGAATTCTGGATATACGACTGCTTCCAATACACCTGCTACGACTGGAGAAATCGCAGCAGAATCAAGACGCCGTACGGTATCGAATGGTTGACCATTCCGGTCAAAGCAAGGAACCGTGTCAATTTGCCAATCGACCAGGTGCACGCGGCGGACAACCACTCTCCATGCGTAGGTTCACATGGAACAGCCGCGCAGCGGTCGGTAGCCGATCAGCCGGGACGATGACATGAAACCGCTGGTAGTTTTCGGAACCTCAAAGTTTGCCAGGCTGGTCCATTACTGCCTGACTCGTGACGGGAAGCGCCGGGTGGACGCCTTCACCGTAGACAGGGGCAACGGATCTAAAAAGACATTTTGCGATCTGCCGGTGGTTCCCTTCGACCGGGTGAAGACCTCATTCCCGCCCGAGTACTACGACATGATCATTGCCGTCGGCTACAAGGACATGAACGATTTGAGAAGGCGAAAGTACGAAGAGGCCACCAGTATGGGCTACACGTTTGCCTCTTACGTGCATTCATCGACTGTGCTGCCCGACAATGTGCAGCTGGGAGCCAACTGTCTTATATTCGAGCGTAACGTGCTGCAGCCTTTTGTCCGAATAGGCAACAATTGCATTATCTGGAGCGGCAATGTCATCGCGCACGATAGCGTTCTGGGCGATCACTGTTTCGTCTCATCCGGCGTGGTGATTGCCGGAGAGACGAATATTGGCGACAGTTGCTTCCTGGGGATCGGTGCCATCGTCGGCCCGCATCTTACTGTCGGCCGCAAGTGCCTGATTGGCGCAGGGGCTGTGCTGATGCGCGATGCAGAAGACTTCGGCGTCTACGGGGCCGAACCCTCTGAAAGGAGGAAAGCGCCCAGTCACCGCGTGCCGATCTTGTGAGTGCTACCGGCGTTCGGGAGCAGAGGAGCGTGAACACACCCCGGCCTGCGCTGCGTGCCTGGCAACCCGGGGGCTTCGCTGACTGCCTGCTTGATGCCAGTGTGCTTTGCGACCGTGGCGGAAGAATCGACGAACATATTCAGTGAACTGCATGGAGATGTCATCCTCTTACGAGCGAGCGCAGCGAGCGAAGGATCGCGCCGGCTTCCGGACGGTCCATGACCAGTGCTTGCGCGCTCGTTAGCTTCGTTCTCAACGTGCGAGATTCTTCGTCGGGGCTACGCCCCTCCTCAGAATGACAACGGAGGCAGATGCACTTCACTGAACCTGTACGAATCGACGTTGCCCCTGTTACATCCCCTGATAGCCGGTGTGGACCTTGTTCAGGAAGCGGGTGATGCTTCCTTGATACAACAGCGGTACCGTGCCGGTGGGGCCGTTGCGTTGCTTGGCGATGATGACCTCGGCCTCTCCCCGATGCTCAGTGTCAGGGTTGTAGTATTCGTCGCGATAGATGAACATGACAATATCCGCATCTTGCTCGATGCTGTTATGGACAGTAATGTTTTCAGCTACAAAATTGTGCAGCCCTTCGACGGTCAAGTCGTAAACTTCGCATTCCCCATCGGGTTCGATGCTGACGATTTCGTCCCAGTAAACATCGCTTCCGGCCAAATTCTCGAGTGTGTCAGAATGCACCACTTGCGCCACTCGTGCGGCTCGCTCACGACTCAGGGCGCTCTTGAACAATGCAGTACCGCAATAGGACATCCCCATGTGCTGTTGCATCTCTCTTGATGTTAGGCCCACGACTCGCCTGACCGGCTCAACTATTAGGTGCCATGCTTCTTTCGGTATCACATCACGGTTGGTGTTGGCCGTCTTGCAGGAAATCTCGTCGCTTACACGCGCAGACATCAGGCGCTTGCGTTCGCCCGCTATCCCAACCACTGCGAGAAAACGTTCAATGTCGGGTTTGCCGCGTATGACGACGTGCAGTTGATCCCGGCCCTTCCCGTTTTGGGGAACTCGAACTAGCCGGGCATTGATGCCCAGTTTCAGGAGCAGTGTCTGAACGTCGAATGCAAGATCGTCACTGCTGGTTGCGTAGAAGATGGATGGAATGCGCGTAGAGTCGGATATATAAATCGTTCCGTCTGTCGCCCAAAGGTAGCGGAGAAAACAAGCGATGCGATCGGCATTCTGCCTATATACTGCTTCAGGAACTCGTTTCTCGTATGATCGCAGATTGAATACGCCCATGCCGTCCAGCCACTCTGCTACGGGATTGCGCTTTCCGTGCGTCAAGCGTTCCGCAGCGGCAAGATACACCTGATACCATTTCCGCTCCTGGCGAATGCGCGGTGCGATTTGCTCGCCGAATACTTCCCTGGCCAACTCGGACACGTGCTCGGCGAGATCCCAATCGGCTGTTGTGTACTGAATGGCGTGTCGTGCAAGCGTGCAACCGTCGCCGATGAGATAGCCGAGCAGGGCTAACTCTGGCTCGGTCATGTCTGCAGAAGAGGCTGCAGGCAGCTGCCGGGGAGCCGCTATATATACGCCGGGCGCTAATTGGTCGAGCCTCCTCCAGCCTTCGATCGAAAGAAACTTATGATTACCGGTTGCGCGGATGGTCCGGTTGAGTCGTGTTGTGAGTTTGTACACAGGCTTATAGCCAGTCGAAAACGCTCGCTCGACCCGACGCGGTTCAAGCTTCCAGGTCTGTTCGTTTAGGGCCAATACATTGAAACCTGCCTGCCCAACCAGGCCGTCGATGCGGCGGTATACTCCTTCATCCGGCAGATACACTCTGGTCTCCCCTGCCAGGCAGCCGCTTTCTCTCAAGTCGGAGAGCATGGGGCGTTTGTTCTGGCGAGCCTCGACGGCGCGCGAGAGCTGGGACAGGGCGATCACCGGCACCTCGAGCTCGCGGGCCAGGGTCTTCAAACTGCGGGAAATTTCGGATACTTCCTGGACGCGATTGTCCGTGACCTTGCGCCCTTGCATGAGCTGGATGTAGTCGATGATGATCATGCCGAGATTCTTGTACTCGGCTTTGAGGCGCCGGCATTTGGCGCGGATTTCCAGCGCAGTAAGGATGGCCGAATCGTCAATGTATATGGGCGCTTCGCCGAGCCTGCCCATGGCCATGGCCAGGCGATTCCAGTCGTTGTTATGCAAGTTGCCGCTGCGCAGCCTGCTGGCGTCGATTTCCGCAAGGCTGCACAGCATGCGCTGAACGAGCTGCTCTTTCGACATTTCCAGGCTGAATATCGCCACCGGCACGTTCAACTCCACCGCGGCATGCTGCGCGAAACTCAGGCACAGTGAGGTTTTTCCCATGCTAGGCCGTGCGGCCACGATGATGAGATCCGATGGCTGGAAGCCGGATGTGAGCGCATCGAGATCGTAGAAGCCTGACGGGATGCCGGAGAGCGAATCTCTGTTTTCATATCGCTCTTCTATCTTGGCAAATGATGCTTCGACGATGTCACGAATGTGGACAAGCTGCTGAAGATTGCGCCTCTGGGCGATGTTGAAAATCAGGTGCTCCGCCTTGTCGATGAGCACGTCTGCTTCGGTGTCCTCGTAACAGCTTGCCACGATTTCGGTGCCGGCCTTGATGAGGTTGCGCACGAGGGACTTCTCGTGGACGGCGCGGGCATAGTACTCGATGTTGGCCGTCGTGGCCACCGACATGGCAAGATCGGTGAGATATTGCCGACCGCCGATGTTGTCGAGCTTTCCCTCATCCTTGAGGTAGTGAGATACCGTGACAATGTCAATGGGCTCGCTCTTTTCAAAGAGATCGAGCATGGCGGCTTAA
>DATNRD010000108.1:0-4270 GCA_036703665.1 Candidatus Obscuribacterales bacterium | reverse complement strand
CGTAAGTGGCTGCCAGGCGCGTGCCCTCCAGGTCTCCACGCTTGAGCACCGCCTCGTTGCCCTTGCCCAGCGAGGGAACAACCCCTGCCGCCGCCACCGCCTGGGTTCTCAGTGCCGCCCTGATGCGGGCGGACAGCTCTTTCATGTGGAACGGCTTGGTCAAATAGTCGTTCGCCCCCGAGTCCAGCCCGGCTTCCTTGTCGTCCACCGAGGTGTGACCGGTGAGCATGATGATGGGCATGGTCCCGCCGGATTCTCGAAAACGCCTGAGGATGTCTATGCCGTTTACATCAGGCAGGTCCCAGTCCAGGAGCGCAATTTCATGCTCGTTCTTTTGCAGCTGCTCCCAGCCGTCGAAGCCCGTGTGCACGGCCGTGACGGTGTGTTTCTCAAAGGTGAGCCAAGTTTCCATCGTCTCGGCCAGTACGCGGTCGTCGTCGACAATGAGAATTTTCGCCATGGCCGGATAATGCCTTTCGTGGGTGAGCGCCGCAAAGGAGCGGGCTGCTGCCTACCTCTTACATTTATACCCCGCCCACCCGCATCTTGAGATCATAAATAGGGCAACAGAGCGCCTCGACTTTCGTGAGCTGCCAGCCAGGTCAGCGGCGGCAGACCCGCTCCCGTTCATTTGACCTGGAAGCCGGCGCTCCCTTGGCCTCATCGGGTGTCATTCGGCACACCCGGAGGGCAGAGGCGGCGACCCCTGGACGGGCTCGGCAGTGCCTTACGCGGCGTGATTCGTGGGCGCCACCCGGGTAGGATCTAACCGGCAGAGGCAACCGCCTAAAGGCGCCCGGCCAGCCGCCACGCTCGCTCACGAAACCGATGCGCACATTTCAGCCAAAAATCTTCCATAAGGGGCTTATTCTCCTGGCGGTTCCGCTTCTTTTCGAGGTCACCGTCGCGGCCACCCTGCTGTACCTGCAGCATTTCTACGGCGAGGCGGTCAAGGCTGAGGTCCTCAGGAAGCAAATCATTTTTCATACCAACGAGTTCTGGTACTGGAACATCCGGGTAACCACGACCAATCTCGCCCGTGCCTTCCTGGCAAAGGAGCCCGACTGGAGCGTTTCCCGGGTAGCCTCGCGGGAGGCAGAGCGTATCAAACGCTTGGTTAAGAACGATCCCAAGCAGTCGGAACAGCTGGACAAGATACTGCAGTGTGCCGATCGCAGTCTTCAACTGTGCTTTCAGATCAAGCCGTTTTTGTCGGAAGGCGAGAGCACCTTCCAGCAGATTCTCACTTTGAGGAGCAACCTGCTCAACATAAAGCACCTGATAAACGCGGATGTGGAAACGGGAACGCGCATCCGCGAATTCCGCGAGCACGAGTTGCGCGAGAGCGCCAAAGCGGCGGAAAGGGTGCACATGCTGGCCTCGATGATTCAGTTGCTTCTGATTGGTGCGATAGTCGGCAGCGTAGCGCTCGCTTACCTCTTGTTCCGCTACTTTATGAGCGGCATACACAAGGGCGTGCATACGCTCACAACCAACATTCAGCGGTTCAAAGCCGGACAGGAGCTGGTGCCCGCCATCGAGGGAGCCGACGAGCTGGCCGTGCTGGATCAGCGATTTCATGAGATGGCGGACGAGGTGGCTAAAGCTCAGCGCATGAAGCAGTCATTTCTCAGCACGGTCTCCAGCGAACTGAGAGAGCCGATCAGCTCCACGAAAGATTACCTCATGCGCCTGTCGCGGGGAGCCTTCGGGGAGGTCTCGGAAGAAGCCGCCATGCGCGCCGGCAAGGCCGAGCAGACGCTGGAGCGGCTCATCGGGCTGATGAACGACCTGCTTGCCCTGCAAACACCAGGAGAGGCTCGCATCGAGATATCGCCGCGCATGTGCGCTTTGTCCGAGGTGATCCAGGCATCCATCGACTCGGTCTCCGCGTTCGCCGACAAGAGCGGAGTGCGCCTGGAAAGCAGCGCGCAACCGCTGCAAGCCTACGCCGACCCTGACCGCATCGTGCAGGTGCTGGTCAATTTGCTGTCCAACGCAATCAAGTTCTCGCCCGCCGGTGCCGCCGTGGAGGTGAGCGCGTCGCAACTGGACGGACAGATCGAGGTCAGAGTCAAGGACCACGGCAGAGGAGTTCCAGCCCATCTTCGCGACGCGATATTCGAGAAGTTCCAGCAGGTGGCCGCCACCGACGCGACGGAAAAGGGCGGAACCGGTCTCGGGCTGCCGATATGCAAGGAGATTGTCCAGCGGCATCAGGGAAGCATAGGTGTGGAATCGGAGGAAGGGAAAGGAAGCACATTCTGGTTTCGTCTGCCCGCAGCGGCTCCAGCCAAGGAGTAGGACGTGACACTGGCACCGAAAACGATTTATGCCAAAGGGCTGGTCTTGATTTCAGTCCCGCTTGTGGTCGAGCTGGTGTTCGCCGTCACGCTCTTCAACGTGCAACGCTACTACGACGAGAAGCTCAACAAGGAGCGGTCAGCGCTGGAGATCATCTTCCACGCCAACGAGATGTGGATCAACTGCACGGAAGTGATGTTGCTCAAAGGTTACTACACCCTGTTCGGCGGGCCGAAGCCGGACACTGAGTCACGGGAGTCCAGACTCTTGAAGGAATACAGGATTCTGAGGGACTTTCTGGTCAACAACCAGCGCCAGGCTGCCAACCTCGAAATGATCCGCAATGGGACCTATCAGGCGCTGGACATGGCAAAGCAACTGGTCCCTCTGGAGGGACTGCCTGCAGCGGGAAAGATGGCGGCCCTGAAGGCCAACCTCAAGACATTCACGCAAGTATACAACGAAGTAAATACAATCTCGCCGAGAATTCGCTACTTCGGTCGCCCGCAGTTTTTTCACAGCCCCAAGGCGGCAGAAGAAGTGGGAAAGGCTACCGCCTTCGTAGATAGTTTCGTTCTCATATCTCTGGCGTGCAGCGTGCTTGTGGCCGTGCTGCTGTTCGTGTATTTCATTCGCACCATCAACAGCGCGCTGGCGGTGATGGTAGACAACACAGAAAGATTCAGGCGCGGTGAGGAACTCAGGCCGCCCCTGGGAGGAGAAGACGAACTTGCGAAAGTAGACGCAGGCTTCCACAACATGGTCGATGAAATACGGGAAGCACAACGCACGAGGCAGGCCGTCATGGCCATGATCTCTCACGATCTGCGATCGCCGCTCACCTCGGTGCTCGGCTACTTCTCCCTGCTGACCTCTGGCGCCTTCGGCGATCCACCGCCGCAGGCTATGGTCGAAGCGCAGTCCTGCGAGAAGAATGTGGAGCGGCTCATTCGTCTGATCACAGACCTGCTGGATCTCGAGAAGATTGAAGCAGGCAAACTGACGCTTCGCCCGAAGATGATGCCCGTAAAGCAGGTCATCGACAGGGCGATCAGCGCGACAATTCTGGTTGCCGACGAGAACGAGGTTATCGTTCGCGGGACACCAACCAGCGCTGAGATTTATGGTGATCCCGACCGCATCGTGCAGGCGCTCGCCAATCTGGTGTCCACGGCGGTGAGGTTTTCCCCGGCTGGATCATATGTCGACGTCAGCGCCGCCCAGGAAGACGACGCCGTAGAGATAAGAGTCACCAGCGTGAACGCAGCCGTACCGCAAGCTCGTCTCGATGCACTTTTCGATCGTTACCAGCAGAAAGAGGAGAGCTTGAGACTCGAGCTGCCAATCAGCAAGGAAATCGTCAAGCTCCACAACGGAACCATAGGCGCGCTCTCACAGAACGGTCACGGGTGCACCTTCTGGGTCCGGGTTCCCGCCCACGCCCCCAGCCAAGAAGCGACAGCCGTGGCAGGGTAATGGCGTCACAGGAACTAACGGAAGGGCGCATGGCAATGCGCACGGCGAGCAAGGATCTTCGGGCATGCCAGCCGGCGGCCCCGTGCAAATCTCCTGCACCCACCATACGAGACCGCCGACAGTGCCACCATTCTCACCCGTGTCCTTTCGGTGTAACATCGTGTAGGATGCACACGGCGCTGAGCCGACCCGATATAACCCTTACAAGCCTCTCCCGCCATGAACAAAAACCCTGCCAAATCACCGTTCGCCAACATTCCCCTGCTTACGTGCTCGGCAACTATTGCGCTGGTATGCTCATCTTGTGCCGGCAGCCAGCCGAAACAGGAAGAGGTGCAGTCCTCCATGCTCCAGAGCCGCGGCGCCGGTCAAATGGCAGGCACTGGCGGCACGGCGCCACCGGAGATGCCGGGCGGGTCGACCCAGCAGGAAATCACAGCCGGGTCCCCTCCGCAGGAGACTGAGGCTCCCCAGGAATTCGCCCGGCCGG
>DATNRD010000107.1:0-3545 GCA_036703665.1 Candidatus Obscuribacterales bacterium | reverse complement strand
CCGCCGCTCCAATCGTATTGCCACGACCAGATCCTGCGTTTGTGCGGGTTCCAGAAAATGAACTGGGTTTGCGAAGTCTTCGAGCCATCTTTGCCCTGCGTGTCGAAGGTGCAGCGAATTATGTTGTTGTTTCCCACCCATTCGGCTTTGAGTGCAAGAGTGCCGTTCGGTCCGTCTACATGCCAGCTCCCGACGAGCCATCCGAGCTCTCGCAAACTCTCCGGGCCCGATGCCGGGCGCAAGGGAGATTCGCTGACGTTTACCATTTGCCACCGGCCATCACGCTTGACGTGAACGGCCGTGTAACGATCGGCGGCATGTGGTGCTTTGGCGCTGGCAAGCCTGGTGATACCATGCTCGATGGCGGTGTCGTCAGAGGGAAACTCGATCGATTCAATGACAACCTCGAGCGGTTGCCCGCCGAATTTCGCGAAAAAGGCTTTCATCTCATCGACTATCGCTTCTCGTCCTTTGTAGACCGTTCCCGCATCGTCGACATAGACAGCATCAGGCGCCCACATCTCGGCAAGGGCTGCCGTGTCGGCCTTGCGGAACGCCGAGGCGTATTCGGCTGCCTGCTTCCTGATCGCCTGCTGGTCGGCCTCATGGGATCCGCCACTGCCGGATACGCTGGACTCTGTCTTGGCCGTCGAAGCCGATGTTGCCAGAACCGCACTGCCGCTACCGCCGGCGACAAGTGAACAAACCAAGCAGGCCGGTATGACAGGCAAGCCGAACCGCCAAGAAAAGTTGGCACTGCGATTCCGGCCGATCTCCGGTCGTTTCATAAGCTCCTCCGTCATTCACCGCCCTTGCAAAAATACCCGCTATGCAGGCCCGCTAATCCCGATGTCGCTCACTTAAGCATGGGGGCGGGCATCCTGCCCGCTCGCACAGGGCGCCTGCGCTCCCATGGTCCCCATCGATTTCCGTCATGAAGTTAACAGTATTGGGCGGGACGCCTGCGCGCCAGGGGTTCTAGCCAAATTCCTCGTAGAGTGAACGGCATTGCGGCTAATCCTGCTCATTAATTTCCTGGGAGGCGGGAACAATTCCTGCCATTTGGGGTCATAGGTAGGTACCGGGCTCTGGGGAGAGGTGCGAGAGCGGGTCGCCCTGGTTGTGCAATCGCAATCAATGGAGACTCTCTATGGGCTCGCGCTCACATGTTCGGCTTAAATTGTCTGGATCGGCTCGTCGCCTGCGAGCCGGTGCCCGGCCCGGGCGAAGACGCGGCATGACGCTTTCGGTTGTCGCCTCGGGCAGCTTGCAAAGCGGAGTCAAGCCGCCCGCCATCGATTCCAGCCGATGCCGGCCATTCCCCGGCCTCCGCCGGTTTGGCTGCCGCGGCGCGACAACTGTGACCGGACACAGATCACCATATTTCCTATTGTTTAGAGAAGCCCCAATAGTCCCTTGCTCACGGGGATGCCAACACTTCATGATGAGGTTGGGGGGTCTGCATATGTTTATACGTTCCGGAATCCGGGGTTCCGGGCGGGACAGTTTACCAGCCGGGTCGTGTTTTTAAGGAATCTACAGTATGGTGGAGAAGGTCAATAAGCTGGCGCCTGGAGATCCTCACAACCAAGCCGGGGTTTGCCCGAAACCGAACCCGGACATGGGCGGCGTTATTCCCGACAGAGCGCGCCAGGCGCTGACTGAAACGAGGGCCGGCATCAAGGTCTCAAGAGCCGGCCTGTCCAAGGAGTTCGGCACGGTTACGCGCGACATTCTGGCTGCCCTGCGCAAGTCCGCTGAAGGCCAGCCGCAAAAGGAGCCGGCCAGCCGAGTGATGGACACCAGGCGGCGAGTCAGCTCGACGGTGGAAAGGGACGCGCGCGGTCTGGTTACACGCGTCCTCTATCCGGACGGAACCGTGCGGCAGTTTGCATACGACACCAACGGTGTACTGGAGGCCGTCACGGACAAGGATGGATCGACCTGGAAGCTTCGCGACGCCATCTGGATTCAATATGGCGCCGACGGATCGGTTACCGGTGAAATCTGGCAGGGGAAAATCGCGGTCGACTGCAACGGAGTGTACCTTTACGAGGACCCTTGCGATCGTGTCCACGTATTCGAGCGTCCGGACGGCTCCAGGCTGCTCGAAGACCCGTCCGGTGTGAAGATGGAAGCCGACGTAGACGGACAGGTCACCACCATTCAATACGCGAATGGCGCCGGGCGCCAGTTCCACTACACCGCTGACGGGGATCTCAATCGCATCGTCGATAAAGACGGCACGACGTGGAAAACGAGCGACGGACTGCGCTGGTTCCAGTACGCCGCAGATGGCAGTAAAACGGGCGAGGTATCCTTCGGCAGGAGGAGCGTCGACGCCAGTGGCAGCTACATTGTTGAAGACGGGGCGACCGGCAGGAAATTTATAGAAGAGCCCTATGGCGCGAAGATCACGGAAAGCACCGACGGCAGCCGCCTGATTGAGAGCCCTGACGGGACCTTGCTCATCGAGAAGCCAGACGGAACGCGGCTCTATACGACCGCGGACGGCACCCACATATCCGAGACGCCTACCGGCTTTCTGGCCCGCAGGCCGTCCGGTGCCGAGGTCGAAGCCGACGCCAATCGCCGGATCACGAAAATCGCATACCCGGACAGGACCATGCGCAACTTCAAGTACGACGATATGGGGTCGCTTGTCCAGATATGGGACCGCGACGGCACCATATGGAAGGCCACGGCAGCCAACACCTGGCTGCAGTACCGTCCTGACGGCACCACGACCGGTCAAACGCGGTCCGGTTCGATGAGCGTTGACGAACATGCCAACTGCATTTATCACGACAGTCAGACCGGCGTAACCTGGATCGAGCAAGCAGATGGCTCACGCATCACGCAAGTGCCGAGCGGTGCGAAGTTGGAAACCAGCCCCGACGGGCGTTCCTCGAGTTATGTGAGCGCCGGTGGGCGTCGGTTCGCCGTAAGCACTGAGGGGTTTCTCAGGTATCAGGTTGCGCAGGCAGACAATCTTGACGAGATCGCAGCGGATGCTCTCTGCTACCGCCACATATTCGAACCGGAGTACAGCGCCTCCGAACAGGAGGTTGCCCGAGAAAAGAGGCGGTTGGCCAGGCTCAACTCCATCGATGAGTCTGGCGGGCTCGATCCTGGCAAGACGCTCATGATCAAGGCTCAGGTAGAGACCATCACCCCGGAAGTCATTCGTGAAGTCAGGCAGACTATCAGCAACATTCGCGCCGCCGCTCAGGCGTCAGGCCTGGATGTGGTCTCGACCCCCGAAGAAGACCGTCCACAAGGGGCCGAATCTGCCGACCCGCTGGCACACGAGCCAGGCACGAAGCGACAGGGACCAAGAAATACATTCGAGACCTTTCTACCCTGGTTTTCCGAGGACATTCCAACGCATGGGGCCGCCGGCCCAGAAACTGTGTCTCACGCCGCCACCGTGCAAGCACAACCGGAGGCTGCCATGACGCAGGCGGCTATGGTGCCATCTGAACAGTCTGGCGGGCCTGTTGAATCGGGTCAGCCGCCATCTGCTGCGGGGGCCACACAATCCG
>DATNRD010000106.1:0-7325 GCA_036703665.1 Candidatus Obscuribacterales bacterium | reverse complement strand
GCTCGGGCTGGGCTGGTCGGCGGAGTAGCTCTTGAGGCGCATGCTCGACTGTCCGTACGGGCCGCTGGTGACCGAATAGACCAGGTTGTTGATGTCGTCTCCAATCCAGGATTCGGAGGTGGTCCCCTGGACGGTTGTCTGCCACCCGTGGCAGGGATGTCCGTCGATCACCTTGGCTCCCAACGGCTTGGAGTTGTACTGACGCGCTGATTCGGCGTCTCTTACGGCCGGTCCGGCCGCATTCGGGTTGAACGGCATCTTCATGGCCATCTTCTGTGCTTCCATGAGGCTCCACACAACCTTGTTCGGGTAATCGATGATGGATATGACTCTGCCCTGTGGTGTAGAGGACTCGGTTCTCATATGACCGCGGCCGTCGGAGATCTGTCGCATTACAGTCGTCTGACCGGCGGCCGTGCTCTGGTAGGTTGCGTCGAAGGCTTTGGTGGGCCAGGCTTGGGCTGTCGAGGGCAAGCAGGTCGCCGAGAACAGGATCGAGGACAGGGTCGATAGCAGTAGCGCGCGTAGCATGGAGGCTCCTCCTGTCGTGGAGTTGGAACAGAAACCCGGTGCGGCAGAGAGCGCAGGATTGCGGCACCGGTATGTCCGGCTGCCGGACAGGATAGCACGATTGGGAAGACGACGCCCTGTGCGTGGCACCCTTGCAAAGCGGCGAGCGACCCGAGCGTGCCACTGCATATGGTGCCCGAGGGATAAACGTCCTCCTCACTCGCGGCGTCCTGCTCGATGCGGTTCTCCGGCATCACGGGCGGCTTGCCGGGCACAGTCGGGACCGCGCAGCGGGACCCCGCCCCTACCGGTAGCTTCGTGAATGCGGTCCCGCTCGTCGAAGCGTTCTGTAGGGGCGCGCCCCGCCGCGCCCGCGCATCGTAGATCTTCGACAGCGCGGGCGGGCAACCACCGCCCCTCAAGGCAGGGGACGGCTAGCTGGAAGCCGCGATCATGGCGCGCTCGGCGTGCATGATCCGGGCAGCGCGACCGGTGCTCTTGGGGAACTCCCGGCCTCGCATCAGCACCTGCTGGTCGAAGCGCTCCGGCTCGAACATTTCGCAGAAGTACTGGATGGCAGCGTCGACGTCGAACTCCCTGCAGGAGAAAATGTCGAGGGTGACGAACTGCTTTTCTGGAAATGTGTGAATGGAGATGTGCGATTCGGCAATGAGCACTACGCCGCTCACTCCCCAGTCCTCTGGGACGGTGCCGTGGTATGTGAAGACATACGGCGGCATTATCTTTGTCATAGCCAGCTTCTCGGGATATGCATCGAGAGCTTTGCTGATAAGGCTCAAGTCTGCCAGCTTGTCTTTCGGGCAGCCATAAGCTTCTAAGATAAGATGTGGTCCAAACATTGTTTCTTCCCCCTTTGTATGCGCTCGTTGTTCGGACGAACGCCTGAGTGGATTCCGATTGTTTGCAAAACGCGCATGGACTCTGGGTTGAGCTCAATTGCGTTTTGAGGGGTACACGAAACGCTTACCTTTTACACCAGTTTTGGACTACAGCCGTCCTGGAAGTTGGGCGTTGTGTGGTGCGAACGAAGCCTCCTTGTGTGTAAGGGTCCGAATCGAAATTGTAATTCTAACAGGACGTCAGGGATTGTCACCGGTTGCCCAGAAATTTTATAGGAAAAATCCGGAGGCCTGGCAACAAGTTTCCTTTTACCACGGATTCCGCCCGAGTAATCCCCGGCAGGCGCCGGCGCTGCCGGCGCCTCTACACGAGGACGCGGCTTATGTGGACCTGTACGCCGGGCTGGAAGCTGGACCGGATAGCCGAGGACAGCTCGCTGGAGGCGTTGACCCAGTACTGGCACCCGACGAGGATCGCCTGGCTCTGCTTGCCCTGCGGGAAGTGCAGGAGAACCGGGTCGTCTCCCTTATGCGCGTTGAGGATGTCCTTGAGCCTGTGCAGGTCGGCGAAGCTCTGCTCTTGTGTGAGGAAGATGTTCACGAGCGATGCGTCGGATATCCGGCGCACGGTATTGGCAAGCACCGAAACGTCCTCCTCGCTCTTCTTCACCTTGCCCTTCACGAGCAGGAGCGATTGTGGTGCCAGGATTTCAGCGGGGATCTGCTCGAGAATCTCGCCGTAGATGACCGCCTCGATCTTGCCTGCCAGGTCTTCCATGTGCAGGATGGCCAGGAGCTTGTTCTGTTTGGTCAGCTTCTTCTCCACGGCGGTGCAGAGGCCGCCGACGATAACCGAAGCCCCATCCGGTGCCTCGCTCACTTCTCTTAAGGAATGCGTTGTCAACCAACGCAGCCGGTTGACGACACGAGCCAGCGGGTGGCTGGTGATGTAGAAGCCGAGCAGCTCGTGCTCCATGGCCTGCAGCTCCGACTCGCTGAACTCGCTGCCGTCGCCCTTGAGCTTCTGCAAGACGGCCACCGCTCCTGCCGAATCGCCTGCCAGGCTGAACAGGCTCATCTGCCCGGAGGCCTGCTCGATCTGCCGCCGGCTGGCCGACTCGACCAGGGAGTCGAGATTCTCCAGGGCCTGCTTGCGCGAGATGCCCAGGCTGAGACACGCCCCGCAGCGGATGAGAGACTCGAGCGCGCGCTTGTTCACAACGCGCAGATCGATGCGGGCAAGAAAGTCCTGCAGCGATTGGAACCTGCCGTCCTTGTCGCGCTGCCGGACGATTTCCTGAATGGCCGCCTCGCCGACGTTGCGCACGGCGGAAAGACCGAAGCGGATGGCCTGACCGTCTGCCGTGAAGTCGCTGCCTGATATGTTTACGTCCGGGGGCAGGATGTCTATGCTCATCGCCTGGCATTCGGCAATGTAGCCCTGCACCTTGTCCTGTTCGCCGCTGACGCTGGAAAGCAGCGCCGTCATGTACTCCACCGGGTAGTGAGTCTTGAGGAAGGCGGTCTGGTAAGTGAGGAAGGCGTACGCCTGGCTGTGCGACTTGTTGAAGCAGTACTCGGCGAACTGGACCATCATGTCGAAGAGCTGATCGGCTATGTCTTTGCTCACGCCGTTTTTCGCGCAGCCGCTCACGAAGATTTCGCGCTGCTTCTCCATCTCCTCCGGCTTCTTCTTGCCCATCGCCCGCCTGAGAAGATCTGCCTGTCCCAGGCTGTAGCCTGCCAGCTGCTGGGCGATTTGCATCACCTGCTCTTGATAGACGATTTGGCCGTAAGTGTCCTTCAGAATGGGCTCGAGCAGAGGCGTGAGATACGTGATCGGCGTGCGCCCGTGCTTGCAGTTGATGAACTTGTCGATCATCCCAGTATCGAGCGGCCCCGGGCGATAGAGCGCGATAAGCGCGGAGAGGTCCTCCAGGTTGGAAGGCTTCATGTCCCTGGCTACCTGCCGCATCCCGGCTGACGTTTCTAGCTGGAATATGCCAGCCAGATCGCCGTTGCTGATCGTCTGGTAGACCTTCTCGTCATCGAGCGGAACGCGGTCGGGATCAATCTCGATGCCGCGCGTTTGCTTGATGATCTTTACTGCTTTGTCGATCATCGTCAGGTTGCGCAGGCCGAGGAAATCCATCTTCACCAGGCCGACGTAGGCGAGGTCTTCCATGTAGAACTGGGTGATCGTGGTGCCGTCGTTGTTGCGCTGCAGCGGGACGATTTCTTCAAGCGGCACATCGGAGATGACCACTCCGGCTGCGTGCATGCCGAAAGTCTTGTTGACCCCTTCCAGTTTGCGGGCAAGGTCGATAACCTGCCTGGCCTCCTCGTTGGTGGCATAGATCTTCTTGAACTCGGGATGCTCGACGAGCATTTCATCCAGAGGTGTCGGCTTGCCGCGCACGACCGGCACCATCTTGGCCAGCTTGTTGGATTCGGCGAAGGGAAACTCCAGCACCCTGGCGACGTCCTTTAGAACGGCCTTGCTGGTCATGCGGTTGAAGGTGATGATCTGGGCTACCCGGTCTGCGCCGTACTTCTCGGAGACGTACTTGATGATTTCGTCGCGCCGTTCGATGCAGAAGTCCGTGTCGATATCGGGCATGGAGCGGCGTTCGGGATTGAGGAAGCGCTCGAAGAGCAGGTTGTAGCGAATAGGGTCGATGTTGGTGATGCCCAGGCAATAGGCAACCAGGCTGCCGGCAGCCGAGCCGCGCCCCGGGCCCACCGGGATGCCGTGGCGGCGCGCGTAGGCAATAAAGTCCCAGACAATGAGAAAATAGGAGGCGTAGTTCATGTCCTCGATGACTTTGAGTTCGCTGCGTACTCTTTCCTCAAGAGCCGGCGTGATCTCGCTGTAACGCTTACGCAGCCCCTCCCAGACGAGCTGATTGAGGTAGCTCTCGGCTGTGTGCCCGGGTGGCACGGGAAAAACGGGCAGGCGCGGGTCGCCGGATAGTTTGATCGGCTCGACCCGGTCTGCTATCTCGAGGGTGGAGAGGATGGACTCTTCAATGAGCTCTCTATCGAGGTGATCCCTGAACAGACAGGCCATTTCGTCGCCGTTTTTCAGGTACTCCCAGCCGGTGAACTTCATGCGGTTGGCATCCGTCACCAATTTGCCCATCTGGATGCACAAAAGGGCATCGTGTGAGCAGGCGTCGTGCTTGTTGGTGAAGTGGCTGTCGTTGGTGCAGGCGAGCTTGATGCCTAGTTCTCTGGAAAGGCGCACGAGATCGCGGTTCACTTTGCGGTCTTCCCACATGCCGTGATCTTGAATCTCGATGAAGTAGTTGTCGCCCAGAACGCCCTTGTACCAGGAGGCTACCTCCCTGGCCCTGTCATAGTTGCCTTTCAAGAGATGCTGGTTGAGTTCTGCGCCCAGGCATCCGGACAGCACGATGAGACCGTCGCTGTGCTCGGCCAGCATCTGCTTGTTAAAACGCGGTTTGTAGTAATATCCCTCCAGCTGTGCGCGGGAAATCAGGTGCACCAGGTTCTGGTAGCCGCGACGGTTGGCGGCAATCAGTGTGAGGTGATAAAGCGGCTGCTTGGTCTGCTTGTCACGGATGTCGCCGTCGATTATGTAGCCTTCACAGCCGATAATAGGCTTGATGCCGCCGATTTCGCCGCAAGTCTTGCTCAGCTCGATTGCACCGTACATGACACCATGGTCGGTCACGGCCACGGCAGGCATGTTCTCCGCCTTGGCTTTCTTCACCAGCTCTTTGATGCGCGTGGCGCCGTCCAGGAGGCTGTACTCCGTGTGCACGTGCAGGGGTACGTATGGCCGTGGGCTCATGGGCGACTCCTCAGGTGCCGGGACGCTGGCCTGCCAGACGGACAACCGCTGCTTCTATATGCAACGACTATCTATCCGTTAGGCAACGCTGCGGTAGCAAGTGCTACCGCGCCGGATGCTCAAATTGTATCCCTAACACCATATATACGTTTGGGCGCTGAAAAAAGTTCACGGCGGCAACGTGAATTTTCGAGCCCCGTGTCAGACCAGTGCGTTCTCACGGGCGTGGACTGAATTGACGGCGCGGCGTGCCCGTCTCCTGCCCGATTGCGACCTGTGGTTTGCGCCTTCTCCGATGCCGAACCATTGGGCCAGCCTGGCGGTTGCCTCTTCGCGCTCGACTTGAGCGATCGCCTGGCGAAACCAGTTTTGCAGGCAACGTTTTTCGTCCTTTGTAAGTTCAAACTCGCTCATTGTCTCGCTCTCCTTAATCGCGACTCGGTAAGCCGGCGGCAGTCGCGCGCTGTGTATTTGTCTTGCCTGGCATCCAACCGGCTCACAGCAGATTCGGCCACGCTTGCCACACTGCCGATGGTGGCGAAGCGCGCAATCCCGTGGAAGCCTTAACGGCACAAGCACTCACGGCCGTAACCGGCCCGCCTTCCTCCGTCCGCTTGGCTAGGGCAGTATTGTAGGCGCTGGAGATGATTTTGAGCCACTTGGCAACCATCTTTGTAATTTAGAATTGGCTTATCAACACCGGGCGGCAGCTAGTTTCCACGTGCCTGTCGCAAAGGCGTTGTGTAACGTCAAACCAGGGGAGCGGTCGATTACTCGTCTGAGCCGTCCCCGCCACCGAGGCGGCGCTGACAGAGCTGGATGCGCATATTCGCCAGTTCGGACACCGGTCCCGAGGGCTGCAGTTTCAGGAACTCTCGATATGCAGCCATGGAGTCGCCCCAGCGCTTCTGCTCGTAATATAGATCCCCCAGGTGTCGCTGAGCCGGAGCCAGGTCGGGCGCTTGTTTGACAGCTTGCTTGAGGCTGGACTCTGCTTCTTCGAACTTGCCGAGCTTTTTGTAGGCCAGGGCCATCTCAACCAGACAAGGCCCCGCCGGGTGGCCGACCTTCATTGCGCGCTTGAGCTCTTCGATCGCTTCCTGATACTGGTCGGCAAAGCGAAGCGCCTTGCCGTACTCGAAGGCCGCCTTGCCGTCGCTGGGGTGCGAACGGGCATACCTGCGGCGCCTGGACAGCTCGTCTTCGGGGCCGGTGGCTTCTGCCGGCGGCGGCGGCTGGAATGTGAAGTCCACGGGCACCTTTTCCGGGGCTCCCTCCGGGAGGGGATAAAAAGGTGAAAGCGATTGGATGGTCTTGACGGCCAGCGCGTCCAACTCCTTGTCGCCCGAACTGGTCCTTACCTCGATGTCCGAGACAGTCCCCTGACGGCCTACCTTGAAGGCAACCAGAGAGCTGTGACCCTGTCGATCTGCCGGCGGATGCCATGCACCAGCGATGGCGTGCTTCAAGAGCGAAACGTAGTGCTCGACCTTCTTGGCTACAACCGCTGGATCGACACGTTCGACGGGGGCAGCGGCGCTTTTGGCTGTTTCCGGTGTAAGCGGTTGGACTGGCGCCATCTGGGGCGGGATTGCCTTGAGCTGTGGCGGGCGGGAAATCTGAGCCTGGACCGGCGGCTTCGCCGGCACCGCTGCGGCGGCTTTAGCCGGAAGGGCGACCTTTGCCCGGGCCACAGGCGCGGCCGGGGCAACCGCCTTGACCGGCTTCTGAAGGCGCGCCCGGGGTGGTTCTGGTTTCTTGGGTCGGGGTTTGGCCGCTGGTTTGACCTCGATCGGAACAACAACAGGCGTATCCGCTGGCTCTGTCGTCAGCCCGGCCAGCGCCTGCGGCGCATGCGCCAGCAGCCAGCACAACAGGACCGTGCAAAAGGCGGACGGCTCCAACCCTATGGTTCTGTTCTCTGGACCCTTCATACAACCACAATATTACATCCGGACTGAATGCGTACGTTCTGCCTGCTCGGCAGCCAGCGGGCCCCTAGCCTGAATTTCCACGAAAGGGAAATTACCTAACATATCGCTTGGCAAGGTTTAGGCGGTAAGAATCAGACGTCGCCCACCCCACCATGGGACCTCAACGGGCTGATTGAGCAAGCCGGACGCCGCAATGATGGGCAG
>DATNRD010000105.1:0-2470 GCA_036703665.1 Candidatus Obscuribacterales bacterium | reverse complement strand
GCCGGCCGCCACTACCTGGCCAGGCAAGGCCGCTCGACGGGCGTCTCGGAATCCGAGCTGGTCGAAATAGCAGTCCAGTCGCTGGGGCTGTCGGAACTGCAACCGTTTGATCCGCACAAGAAGATAATCGAATATCGGGTGGCCAAAGACGGCAAGCAGCTGGGCAGGATGTCGCTCGCCTCCTTCCTGGACGAGCTTGCCTCCGAATCGCCTGCGCCGGGCGGCGGCAGCGTTGCAGCCTTGTGCGGTGCGCTTTCGGCCGGACTGACATCGATGGTGGCCAATCTTACTCACTCAAAAAAGGGTTTCGAGCAAGTCACAGACCTGATGAACGATCTGGCCGTGCGTGCCCAGTCGCTCAAGGCCGAGCTTTTGAGGGCCGTGGATGAGGATGCGGCGGCCTTCAACAGGATTCTGGAAGCCCGCCGCATGCCAAAGGAGAGCGAAGAGGCCAGGGCTGCACGGGAAGATGCCATCCGCCAGGCCAGCAAGCAGGCCACCCTGGTTCCGTTCGGGATCCTTACGGCGGCAAGCACGGCTGCCGAGCTGGCCGAGCTGGCCGTCGAAAAAGGCAATCCCGCCTCCTTAAGCGATGCCGGGGTGGCGGCGTTGACGGCGGCGGTAGCGGGCGAGGCAGCGTATTACAATGTGCTCATCAACCTCCCTTCAATAGACGATGAGGACTTTCGCCTGAAGACCAGAGCCGACGCCGATGCCCTCATCGAGGCTCTCAGGAGGAGAGCCGACATGTTGCACGCGCTCGTGCTTTCCCGGCTGTAACTGTTCCAAGCCGCGGCGGTATCCGGCATAATTGGCAAAAATGGACCAACTGGAAGCAATCGAACTATGAGCAACAGAGGCGGTGCAGGGGGAAAGGCGGCGGAAGACGGACAGCGTCCCGGACAGGGCAACCGCGAAATCCCGGTCGGGGATGTGGAAGTCCGCAACGAATGGGAAACGACCGACTTTCTTATGGCGCAGCGCCGGCTGGATCGCGTTGCTGCCTGGATGAAAGTCGACCCCAGCTCGCTCGAGCCGCTCCGCCACCCCAAGCGTTCGCTGGCGGTGGTCGTTCCGGCGCGCATGGACGACGGCAGGGTCGTCTCCTTCCAGGGCTACCGGGTCCATCACGACCTGGCGCTGGGGCCGGGCAAGGGCGGTGTGCGCATACATCCGGCCGTGAGCCTGGGCGAGGTCGCTGCCATCGCTATGCTCATGACCTGGAAGTGCGCGCTCATGAACCTGCCTTTCGGCGGCGCCCACGGCGGCATAAGGGTCGACAGGAGCAAAATCTCCGCACAGGAACTGGAGCGCATCGTGCGCCGTTATACCGCGGAGATTATCGAGCTTATCGGTCCGGCCGAGGACATACCAGGACCCGATCTCAACACCAACGAGCAGACGATGGCCTGGATGATGGACACCTACTCGGTCAACTGCGGGCACACCGTTCCCTCGGTTGTCACAGGGAAGCCGCAGTCCATAGGCGGCTCCCTCGGGCTGGCAGAGGCCACCGGATTTGGTGTCGCATACTGTGCCCGGCGCATCGCTGCCCATCTCAAGCTTACCCCTGACTCGCCGACGGTGGTGGTGCAGGGCTTCGGAGACGTAGGCTCTGTGGTGGCTTCCAGCCTGGCGGCCGGCGGCTTCAACGTCGTTGCCGTCTCGGACATCACCGGTGGCCTGTACAATCCGCACGGCCTGGACATCGCCAACTTGCGGGCGCACGTAGAGGAGTTCGGCACCCTGCAGGGGTATGCACAAGCTGACCCGGTGACGAATGAGGAGCTGCTCGAGCTGCCGTGCGACATACTGGCACCGTGCGCGGTGGCCAATCAGATTACCGCTGAGAACGCCGCGCGGGTAAAGTGCCGGGCGGTTGTCGAGGGAGCCAACGCTCCTACCACCCCAGATGCCGACGAGATACTGGATGACAGAGGCATACCCGTGGTTCCGGACATTCTTGCCAACGCCGCCGGCGTCACCGACGGATACTTCGAGTGGATTCAGGGCCTGATGCGCCTCTTTTGGAACGGGGCGGAAGTGAAAAGAAAGCTCGAGGATCTGGTCGGCCAGGCCTGCGACCGCGTGCTCACCGCCGCCAGCGAGCACCGCGTGAGCATGCGCACCGCCGCCATGAAGATTGCCCTCGATCGCATCATCGAGGCCCGCCGCTTGAGAGGTCTGTATCCGTAGCGTGCGGTCCGTCGTGGGCACACCGAAGTGCCGAGCCTCACATCGGGAATCTTCCTCAATGCGCCCTGACCGTCAAAAGCAGTGCTACGCGCGCGGTGGTACCGCGCGCCTGGCGACGGGCGAAGAAGGTCCATTGTCTCACCCTCGGCAATCCGCGTCAGCTTCCGGGAGCTCCGGTATAGTATCCCTTGCGCTGGCGGCCAGCATGGCTGCTCCGATTATGGCACCACATATGGTGCCCCACAGGAAAGTGCGAGGGAAGCTGCCGAGCATA
>DATNRD010000104.1:0-10486 GCA_036703665.1 Candidatus Obscuribacterales bacterium | reverse complement strand
AAACCACAGGCTACGGACCAATCAATAGAGAGACTATCGAAAGCGAAGTAAGCGCCATTGTCGCCTTGAATAACGATCGCTATAAGACGTTGAATTGCAACGACGATTTCATCCGTCCGGGCTGGGTATTGAAGCTGCCGGGTCATCAAAGACGTCCTGAGCCTCGTCCCGAGCCTCGTCCGGAGCCTCGCCCGCGACCCGAGCCGCCGCCGGTCATCGAAAGGCCGCTTCCGTGTCCTGTGCCGGAGCCACTGCCGCCCGAGCGCAACTGTTTTCCGCGCCCAGGCGGGCCAATCATCAATATGCCGGGAGGGCAAATATTCATTTTCAATGGCAATTGCGGGCCCCGCTTCAGGCCCGAACCAATACCAATGCCGATACCCAGGCCCGTGCCCATGCCCATGCCCTGGCCGCCTGAGCCTTATTGCGATCCCGGCATGATCTTTCGCCCGCCTGTAAACATAGATCCGGGCATCTTCATCCCGCCTCCGCAAATTTGCGATCCCCGCTTTCCGCAATCAGGGCGGCAATGCTTCCAGCGTCGAAGCTACAACGGCACAGGAAGAATTCCACCCATCTCCGATCGCATTCCACCGCTTCGATAATCTTCGTGCAAAGCGCAATTGATCTGCGTTCCGGCTTCCTGCCCTGGGAAAAGCCGATTTCCAGCCGGCTTGAAAGTTGGTCTTATGACGCAAGCGCATTCCGAAAAGTCCGCAAGGGCGCAAAACTCGTTCCTTCTCACGAATTGGTGACGGTCTACATAACGCAGGATCAGCGGCCGGACAGATCTTTCAGATCGATAACGATTGGTTTGCGTGGCACCTCCGGCTGGTTGGGCGGGCCCCACATGCCCACTTTGTAGACGAATCGGAAAGGCATCGGCGTGCCGGAAACAGACTCGTCGGCAGAATGGATGGCAGCCTGTCCGGCCACTTGAATCGGCACCAGGCCTCTTTCATCAGGCTCGCCCAGGACGACGCCATCAATGCGAATGGCGGACACCTGACGCTGCGCTTCCAGCGTGCGGGCAGTCGCTTTCAAATCCTCGATCGTCTTCGGCAGCTGCTCATTGGCCTTCATCTGCTTCACCACCTGCGGTGCCAGCTCGCCGGGCGTCATATTGTTGCCCAGAAGGGCAAGCGTCGACTGCTCGTAGCTTATAAAGCTGGAATCAAGAATGTGTTGGGTTACATTCCTTGCGAATTGCTCGAGATTTGTCTTCATCTCGGCACCGACTTCTTTTTTGGGATTGGGCCGGGTGGCAATAAGCAACACGTTCAAAAGAATGCTTACCGCGCAAACTGCATGGACACCGTATTGACGAGCTACTTGCTCCGGGCTGACTCTTCTAATTCTCCAGTACATCAGTCAAACTCCACTTTTCCCAGGACCCAGTTACGGCTTGAGCGATATAGAGTGAGAATAGCACTGCAGTCCACTGGCTGAGAATGTTCCGGCTTCGCTTGCCTGCCGGGCTCAGCGATAAATCTTTGTTTGCCTACCACTTTCACAACCGCTTCGTGTTCATTTCTTTTCAGCACCGAGGCATCCGTAATCTCGACCTGAGATGTCACCTCTCCCGGCCACTGCCAGGTGAACATGCCTTGTGCCTCGTCTTTTGCTGCTTCTTTCAGCCGCATGTCCGAGACAAGCTGAAGAGCTCCCCAGACCACGATGAGCAGTCCGCAAAAAATGACGAATAATTTCGGCCTGAAAATTTCCATGACGTAAAACGCGACGTCAGCCGTCGTGTTGCAAACCGAGGTAGTAGACAGATTGTCTGCAGGCATCCGTTTCGCTCAAATTCGGATTCTTGAGTTTTACCTCCTTTATCATCTCCTCGCGTTTCGGGATGTCGCGAATCGGTTCTGATGTGCAGATCCAGTAGTCCATGGGGCTGGGCACCAGTCGAATCGTTCCATGCACAGATCCCACAATGAGCAGGAGCTGGCTGTCCCGTCTCTTCTCCTCGTCCTTGGAAAAACGTTCAATAGCCGCGATTTCGGCATCACTCATGCGAAGCGCTTCTTTCAGCATCTTGAGGTCACTGGGATCCTGGCGCAAGATGAGCTTCATGTGCGAGTTTTTCACCACCGAGTCGGCTTGCTCGGCTTGTTTGAAAAAGTCTTTCAACTGCTGCGTGATCGAGACGAGCATCATACCGTAGTGACGGGCTCTTCTCGAGAGGTCATCGAGAAGTCTCGCCCCGGCTTTGAAGCGCATCAGCGTCGCTGCTTCGTCTATGATGGCGGCGAATCTGATTCGCCTCACTTTGCACTCCGCTGCCCGCCGGCGAATAAATTCAGCGAGCATGTAGACGGCGATCCGCTCCAGACGCGGTTCGTTCACTTCCCTGGTATCAAATACGATGAATAGCTTTTCGGTGTCGATATTGGTATATCCATCGACAAGACCGCCAAAAGCGCCGGTGCGGGTAAACAAGGAAAGACCGCGGGAAAACTGCTGCAGCCGGTCACGCTGCATGGGGTCGACCTCATCAGCAGCGGCCTGAGCCGTCACGCGGGCCAGATCCGACATCGTCGGCACGGTGTCGCGGAAATGGGCATCCATGTACGCCACGCGAATCAAACCGTCAAGCAGCGATTTCTCTTCGACATTCAGCTCTTCCCGCCCCTCGGGAGCAAGCATCAGGTCAAGCAGAGAAAGGAGACCCGATATCTTGTCGGCGGAAGGCTCACCCGGCTTGTCTTCCGGACCAAGATCGAAGGGATTGAGAATGTAGCCGGAATTAGGGCCGACGTCCACATACGTGCACATCTCCGGTCCCAACAGTTTGGTGATGAATCTGTAGGCGCCGTGCTTGTCTACCGTTTTGTCTATGAGAACAAAACGCGTGCCCAGGGGCAGAAGCCTCAAGATCATCATCGACACGGCGAAGGATTTACCGGCACCGGTCGTTCCGACGACGAACATATTGTTTGCGTCTTTGCCCTGTCCTCTGAAAAACGGATTCAAAAGCACAGGCTCGCGAGAAGCAATGGCAAAGCCAAAGGGCACGCCGTCCGGCGTTCCGCAGGAAGCCGTGAAGAAAGGCCAGAATGTGCCCACGACAGGCGCCATTACGCGATGAACAAAAGCCAGTTTGTCGACGCCTGTGGCCAGAGTGGATTGCCAGAGGTCGAGCTGCAGCATCTGTCCGCGATCCATGTTGGCGCCGCGGTTTTTGAAAATTCGCCTCACCTCGTCCATGTTGCCGGCAAGCGCTTCCGGTGTATCGGCCAGGGTGCGGATGTAGAGGCTGATGTCGAACGCTTTGTTCGAGCTGCGCAAAAAGTCTTGAATCGCTTGCGCCGCCGAACGGGTCTCCTCCAATCCCTCGAGGTCGGGGCTTGCCAATTGCGTCGATGTGACACGCCCCACGTGGTGCTTCCACTTCAAGTCGCTGCGCACTTTGTCCTGATTGCAGCAATGGATGAACATGGTGAGCTGATACTCAACCGACAATGTAAGCAAGTCGACAAGCCATCCCATCCAGGTTTCGTGCGGTGGCTGCACCATGTATTGAGTGCCGATGAATTTGCCGTCCAGCCAGAGGTGCTCATCATTGACTTTCAACGCCGAGCCAGCAAGACACGAAGCTTCGGATATGTTGGGACGCGAGGGAGGGGCCTCTGGATCGCGCTCGGCAAGACTGGGATTGAGGTCAGAATAGATGAGATTGCGCACTTCGCGGCGCTTGAGAATCTGCGGCCTCAACATGGAGACTCTAAGCTGCTCCAGGCAGGTACGTGTAAGCCGATCGAGAGCCGCTACATATTCTTCGTGCTTTTGAATGGACCGCTTGCCGCTCCATCCCGTGGCGCCCTTGCAGTCAGGGGGCTGGTAGCTTACGACAACGTAGAATTCGCGCTGAGGAACGAAGGTCACATCCTGCTGGCGGCGGAACCATTTATCCGTGTAGTCGGCATACCATTTCAGATAATCGTTGTCCGTCTTGATCAAAGTCTGATAACGGGACAAATATTCGTCAACAGGCAGGTTTCGCGATTTGACGATAATCTGGATGTCCGTCTCGCAAGAGTTGATGAAATTGGTGAATTGCCTGGCCATGGCCTCCCGGTCTGCCTCGTCATAAAGCAGAGCGTTGATGCCTTTGCAGCTTATGTACTTGCGGAAGCTGCCGTCGGCGAGAACAACCAGACCCTCATCCTCATCATCGCCGGGGATGGCATAGAGGAAGCAGACATCCTGCCAGCTTGTTTCTGTGCGCAGCGCTTTCGGCAGGGCAGGCGAATCTTCGTGACCGTTGCCGTCGTGGGAATCACTGCCGAAGGGCAGCAAATCTCTCACCATTGACGGCAGAGCATTGTAGAAGCCGGCGAAGACATTTTGCAGAGAAGGCTGGGGTGTGGTGGGCAAAGTCCTGCCGCTCGGACCTTCACGTTTTAGCGTCGTTGCCGGCGCTTCGTCTGCCTCTTCAAAAGCAGCGCGGGCGGCCCGCCCTGTAAGCGGGCGACCAGGCTCGGGGCCGCCTCCCCTTCCAGAGCCTCCTCCTCGCCGTCCTCTAGACGCTGTGTAGCTTTGTGCCATCAGGATCCCTTATGCCTTCTTGCACACACCATAAAAATGGCTGTGAAAGCCCTAATTCTCTTAATCCCCAAAGTCCTCCGTATTCTCAGCCTGGACTAAAAAGGTTTCTTTATTTTTTTTCACCTCATCAATTATATTTCCATCCGGGTAAATAGGACCAGATTCTACCCGTGAAACGTAGACAGTAGGAACCATACCCAGCTTGTAAAAGACGATGTTACGCCACCAGGCAAGCGGCTTCAGGCGCGTGCCCATAACCACCGCCACGGCAAGACACATCCAGGCGATGAAAAACCACACGCCGATTGGAAAGTTGTTGAACTTCCAGTCGCCCGGGAAGCGCCCGGCAATAATGAGCCCGCTCACCACCCAGACAGAAAGCATCAACAGCTGCTTGGGCTCAAATCCGAAAACCTTGAGTGGTTTATTGAGGATGATTACTCGCTGATGGAAGTAAGACATAAAGTCATTCAGCCTCAAAAGGTATCGAATCAACGCTGCGCATTTCGGCCAAACGCATCAGCTTGCGCGCCATAAAAGCGAACTTTCCGGGTAATTGCCCGATCACCTGGCGAAAATACTCGCGAGATGCATCAAAGTCTCCAGAGCGCCGCAAAAGCTCGCCTATCAAGTATTCTATCTCGCCTCTCTTGACGTGAGGGCAGGTGCCGTCAATGAGCGATCTTCGCAAAGCATCGATGGCCAGCCGCCTGTATTCTCTTGCTTGCGGATAGGCCCGGGCATCATCCGCACACCAGGCGGCGTGGAGATAAAACATAGCGGCGGCATAAGAGCCCGATCCTCCGCGTTCTGCTTCCAGAGCCGCCTGACGATACTGGAGGTGAGCGGTGACATTGGGCTGCGTCAAGACCGGCCGCTCATTTATTGGCCGAAACGTCGTCGACCAGTCAGACTTGCCGCAACTGGGACAGGAAAGGATTACGTACTGCTCCTGCTGTGGCGGCACGCCTTTGAATTCCTGGCGAAGCTCACTGTTTCTTATGCCTGAATCGAAAACGGCGGGCAATTGCCTGGAAAGAAAGGAGATGCCGCAGCGCGGACACTTAACACCGACCTCGATAAGACGAAACATTCTTGCCTCCGAAGAATCCTTTGCCATCACACTTCCCATACAAGCTACCTCTTATTCATACCCGCATGCGGAGACAGGCTCTCCTCCCGGGCCTTTGAATTATTTTCTTGTGTGGTCAAAAGATTCTTCGTTGATGTCAGGATTTGGGTTTGTCTCCTTCGTAAATTGGTGTGCCGTCGGAGTTGTAGCCGACAACCTTACGCTTCTTCTGACCGGGCTGCTTCTTGCCCTCAATCTGCTTCTGCAGGGATTCAGCTGGCTGCTGAGGCTGCTTGCGATTGAGAATCGCTCCCAGCCCGCCTGCTGCTGCAGCACCGATGTTAGGCAGGTTCTGCTTCACATTGCCCCAGACGTCTCCTACTCCTTCGCGCCTTCCCACAGGACGACCTTGTGAGTCGAAGATTTGCGTGTCGCCGCCCGGCTGAGCATGCGTCGGTCCGGTTTCGACGTTGAAGCCGGGTCCTGTGACATGCGTGTGTCCGGAAGCATCGGCATGAACGTTGTATCCGGGTCCTGTGACATGCGTGTGTCCGGAGGCATCAGCATTGATGTTGAAGCCCGAGCCGCTCACATGCGCATGTCCTGTCGGATCGGCACTGGCCTGGAAGCCAGGTCCGCGCACTTCCACTCCGCTTGTGTTCCAGCTCACCCTGCCTTGCGGCGGGTCGTGCCGCACTTGAGGCGCGTCAGGTCTCACTTGCTGAGGAGAAGTGTGGTGCTGATAGGCGGTCGGCTGGTTGTACGACGACGGTTGATTGAATGACTCATGCGTCGAGTACGGCGTTATGTGTGGAGAATGCGCTGCCGGTGCGGCAAACGTATTTGGCGAATGCGCCACATAGGTGCCTGTGGTGAACGTTCCCTCAGGCGAGCGCAAAGCCACCGGCTCGTTTGTTCCGCTGTGGCACCAGCCACCCGCTTGCGGATTGAAGACCACAGGCGAATTGGTGCCTACCAACTCGAAGCGACGGTCGTTGACGTCGTAGGCAATCTGGCGGCCGGTGCCTTCGGCGAAGAACTTGCCGCCATCGGAGACAACAGGCACGCCGTTGTATGCCGGATTCGGGTTGTTGGCCACTTCCCATCGGCCCTCACGCTGATCGAAGACCACCTGCGGCGTGCGCGTGGCATCTCCGGCAGCAATCGAGCTTGTGGAGTAGATCTGCGGTTGGGCGCCTGCTTGTGCTGGTTGCATGACCGCAATGCCTGAATCGGCAGGCGGCTGAGTCCACGTACCCGTTTGCGGATCGAGCACTCTCATCTGCACGCCGTCTTGCGTGGCGCTCACAGCATAGAAGTTGCGGCCCGAAGGATCGGTCACCACCGGCACGTTATTCGGCTTGCCGTCGGCTCCCATCATTTCGAATCGTCTGTCGGCAACATCGTAAGCGACTTTGCCGCCCGATTCGGGAGCTATCCATTGATTGCTTGCCCGATCGTATTGGACGGCCTGATTGGTGCCGGCCACCTCCCAGCGATTTTCGCGGCGATCGTAGGCAATGGCGCCTGCCGTGCCTGCGGCAGTGAGATTACCCTGGGCGTGCACGCGAATGGGCGCCTGTTGAGGATCTATCTGCCGCCACTGGGCCTGACCTTGAGCGTCAGTGGTGAGCGCGGTCACGGAGCCGTTTTGAGCGACCGTGTACCAGCCTTGTCCGCCCGGATCGCGTATGACGGGCACATCGGTGCTGACGATTCTTCCTGTCGCCTGATCGACACGTGCCTGCTCGAACCGCTGTTGCTGCGGATCCCAGACCACCGAGCCGCGGCTGTCTGCGGCAACCCACTGTCCGGAGCGTGCATCCTGCACGACCGGTGTGTTGTTGCCGGACACCTCAAAGCGACGATCGTTGACGTCGTAGGCAATTTGCCTGCCCATGCCCTCGGCATAGAACTTGCCGCCTTCCTGCACAACAGGCGTGCCGTTCATGGCCGGGTTGGAGCTGTTTGCCACTTCCCATCGGCCCTGGGCGGTGTCATACACCACTTGCGGCGTGCGGCTTGGATCGCCGGCGGCAATCGAGGCCGTGGATACAATCTGCGGCTGCCCGCCTGCACCTTGCACGACGGCAATGCCTGCATCGGCACCGGGCTGGCGCCATGTGCCTGAGCTGGCGTCGAGCTGGCGCATCTGCACGCCGTCCTGCGTGGCGCTTACAGCATAGTAGTTGCGCCCTGATGGATCCATGACTACCGGGATGTTGGTGCTCTGACCGTTGGGGCCTATCGCTTCCAGCCTTCTGTCCGTGAAGTCGTAAGCGACCTTGCCGCCCGTTTCAGGCGCCACCCACTGGCTGGTCCTGCTGTCGTACTGAATGGCCTGTCCGGTGGAGGCTACTTCCCAGCGATTTTCGCGCTGGTCGTAAGCAATGGCACCGTTGCTGCCGGCGGCAGTGATATTGCCCTGGGCATCAACACGGATCGGCGCCGACGCCGGATCGACCGAGCGCCATTGCGGCTGCCCTTGCTGATCCATGGTCAGTGAAGTGACCATGCCGTTCGACGCTACGGAGTACCAGCCCTGCCCGCCCGGATCTCTTATCACCGGTACGTCCTGGCTGACGATGCGGCCGGATGCCTGGTCGAAGCGGGCTTGCTCGAAGCGTCCCTGCTGCGCATCCCAGACCACGGCGCCGCGGCTGTCGGCTGCTACCCACTGTCCCGAGCGCACATCCTGCACAACAGGAGTGTCGGTGCCCTTGACCTCCCAGCGTGCTCCCTGTCCACTCTGATTGTCGAGCACGACCGAGCCGCCCGTGCCGGCGACGACGAATTGTCCGGTTGTGGCGTCGCGAGCTACTGCGGTATTGGTGCCGTAGACCTCGAGCTGCTTGGTGGCAGAGTCGAAGACCACCTGACCGCCGGTATTGGCAGCCACCCAGTTGCCTGACTGCGCATCGCGAGCCATGGCCACATTGGTTTCCGTGTAGCCGCCCCTGCCGTCGCCGGCACGGTATTCCCAGCGCCCGTCTTTCTGATCGAAGTAGACGTTGCCGCCGGAATTGCTGGCTACGATAGCCCCGTCTCTGCTCACCTGTATAGGCGAGCTTTCGGCTGAGAGCTTGCTCCAGGTCATGGCAGCACCCTGACCGGCAGCGGAGAGCACGGAGACCGAGCCGTCGGCGGCAGCGGTGTACCATCTGCCCGATCCGCTGGGATCGCTTACCGCTACCTGACCGTCGCGGGTCTCGAAACGTCCGTCCTGCCTGTCGAAGACAACCTGACCTTGCGTTCCCTGTCCGACCCAGGTTTGCGCAGACTGATCGTAAGCAACAGCGGTATTGGTGCCGGCCACCTCATAACGGCCTTGCGCCGCGTCGTAGACGACCTTGCCGCCCGTGGAGTCGACGCTGTATTGACCGTTGGAGTACGACACAGTGTCGCTCGTCATCTTGTACATGCCGCTTCCTGCATCATATGCGGTGGCGCGGAATTGAGCGGATCCGACGTCGTAAGCTACCTGGCCGGCGGTTCCTTGAGCGTACCACTGCCCTTGTCCCTGACCGTCTTTCGCCGGCGAGTAAGCCAGCGGCGCATCAACGTTGCGGGCTTCGAAGCGACCCTGAGCCTGATCGAAGACGACATTGCCATTGGTGCCGGCGGCAACAATCTGGCCGTTCTGCATCTCGATCGGCGCGCCGCTGCCGGCAGCCACCCAGTTGCCCGAGCTGCTGTCGAGGCGCTGGATCGACTGGCCGTCCGCAGAAGTACGGAACCACTGGCCGGAGCCGCCCGGATCGGATATGGCGACCTGTCCGGTGGCACGATCTTCGAAGCGGTTCTGCTGAGCATCCCAGACCACGTTGCCGTTGGTGCCGGAGGCTACGAAGTTGCCGTTCTGGTAGTCCACAGGCGTGTTGGTGCCGGCGACTTCGAATCGCTTGTCGTTCATGTCGTATACGATACCGCCGCCGGTATCACCATTGGCGTCGCGCGCCAGCCACTGGCCGCTTTGCGCGTCGTAGCTGACCGAGGCGCCGTCTTGCGTGCGGTAGGTGCCAGTCGTCTGGTCGTATGTGAGGAGCGCATTGCCCGACGAGTCTCTCGCGATCTCGCCCGTCGGATTCTGCGGCGTGATGCTGCCCGGCACAATCGCTTCCCATCCGCCCCTGCCGTTGTTGGCGTTGGGATCGTAGGCTGCGATTTGCTGGTATTCACCGGTGGTGGCATTGCGCGCGTAGGCCTGATCGGCGGCAGATGTTGCAGCCATCGCGGTTTCATCGCCGCGTCTTGCTGCTTCGCGCACCTTGTCGTCCAATCCGGCCCGGGCCAGGACAGCAAACTGAGCCTGGTCGTTGCCCGCGGCGGCCTTGAGCATGGCATCGGCGGAAACGCCTGTTCGCTGCTCGAGCTGGGCTCTTGCCGCCGCATCTCCTGCTTCCGCTCGCTTGACGAGCTCCGCACCGGCTGCGGCGCTGCCGCCGGCGCCAACCACGGCCGCGCAGGTCATGAGCGCGGCAGCCTGATCGGCGCCCTTGCCGTAGAGCGCATCGCCGAGCACTTTGGCATCCATGCCTGTCGCTTCTTTGACGCGTTTGGCTGCGTCGGCGTCCGGCGGGATATTCTTCGATGGATCGCCCAGGGCTTTCTCCAGATCGCCTGGCTGCGTCTTGCCGATTGCTTCGATGGCAGCAGCAGCGGCCGGATTGCCCTTGTCGTCCTGGGCCTTGAGCCTGTCGAATGCGGCCTTGTCTCTTTGATCGGCCGGATCGGCAGAAGGCGGTCCGCTGGCGATGCCGAGAGCCTTCATGGCAGCGGCCTCGTCGGCAGCATCGGCGCCGCCAATTCTGCCCATGCCAGTAGGTTTTTCGCCTGGCGGCAGTCCGGGCACGAAGGCCC
>DATNRD010000103.1:0-4066 GCA_036703665.1 Candidatus Obscuribacterales bacterium | reverse complement strand
CCGAGGCCCGACGGGTTCTTGCCGCTGCCGGGCAGGCACGTGCGGACTGGCATTGCGTTTGCCTTTTTGATAGAAACGGCAGGCTCGTGGCCGCCAGCTCCGGCGGCTTGCCACTGCCCGCGCAGGCGCTAAGCGGCGATGGTTTTTTCCGGAAGATCCTTGCCACCGCAAAACCGGCTGTCTCGGGATATCTGGAATGCCCCGAGGGGGCCGGCCCGGCACTGTTTGCCGGGGCGCCGGTGGTGAGCCGCGGTGCAATTGGTGCCGTCGTAGTGGCCTGCATAAAGCCGCGCGCCGTGCTGGAGCTGTTCAGGGGGCTGGGCGAAACGAACGGCTCGGTCATTGTTGTAGTCGATCAGAACAACCGGGTTCTGGCGCGAACTCTGGACAACGACAGATGGGTGGGTCTCGATTACTCGCAGGCAAAAACGGTCACGGCAGCCAGGACATCCTGGCGCGGCAACCTGGAGACTGTGGGCATAGCCGACCCGACGCCCAGAACATACGCCTTCGAGCACATTCCTGAGGCGCGCTGGCTGGTGATTGTCGGCGTTCCCAGTAGCGGGTTGTCGGCGGCCGCCCGCGACTGGCTTATGGCCATGGCCGTCCTTGCCTGCCTGGCCGTGGGGCTTTCGGCCGCGCTTGCCTACGCGGCTTCTCGTCACTTCACCCGACCGATCAACAAACTTGTGCGCGAGGCGCTCGCCATCGGTCGCGGCGATCTGTCCAAGCGCGTTGAAGTGCCGCCCGGCGACGAGCTGGGCTTGCTGGCTCGTGCCTTCAACCAGATGGCCGAGCACCTGGAGTTCGAGGAGGAGCACAAGCTCATGGTCGAGCAGATCGGCGAAGCAATCCGCCAGTCTCTCGATCTCAATCAGATTCTCACCACCACCGTGCGCGAGCTCGGCCGGGCACTGGCTGCCAGCCGCTGCTGTCTGGCAGTGATAGATGCCCGCTCGCACACCGACCTCACCAGCGATGAGCTGGTTTTCGATTACGTCTGGCATGACGGGCAACGGGGAGGGACCCCGCTCAAGAACCGCTGCGTCTTGCTCACCGAGGACAGCATACTGAGAACGATTTTGAGCCAGGGCACGATCCTTTCTCTGGATGTGCTGGATGACGCAGCGCTGCAACCGGTGTTCGACAACGCTCAGAGCTACCCGGACGACTGGCTGTCGATCAAGTCCTTGATTGCTTGCCCGATCAGCACGCGCGACCGCCCCATCGGGCTCATACTTCTGCATCAATGCGATCGCCTGAGGATGTGGAGCGAGTCCGAGCTCGAGCTTGTTCAGGCCGTGGCCACGCACGTGGCAGTGGCCATGGACCATGCTCGCCTGTACGCTCAAAGCAGGGCGCTGGCTGAGCAGGAGCTCTTGATCAACCACATCGTTCGGGCAGTAAGGGGTTCTCTGGACCTTGACACCATACTCGGTACCGTAACCAGGGAGCTGGGCGAGGCGCTGTCGGCGGATCGCTGCCAGATCGGGCAGGGGCGCCTGGATGCCCCGCTCGTCGTCAGTCACGAGTTCACTGCCCCTGGCATGGCCCCGGCAATCGGCATGAGCATCTACGGCCAGCCGGACGGGAGCGGGTTGCCGGGCAAGACCGCCGGCCGACCGGCCACGCTCTTGGGGATAGACCTGAACAGCCTGGGATCGGGCACCGCATACGATACCACCATCAGGGAAGTTCCGCTTGCAGTCATAGGCGATGTGGCGACGGACAGCCGTGCCGCGCCGTTCATGGGCTTTCTCAACGCCGTCGGCACCAGGTCGCTCATCGTAGCACCGTTGCTGGATGGGGCGCGTCTTCTGGGAGTATTGATGGTGCACCAGGTCACCGGCCAGCGGCGATGGAAACCGGCCGAGGTCAGCCTGGTTGCCGCCATCGCCGACCAGGTGTCGGTTGCCATCAGTCACGCCCAGCTTTTCGCGCAGGTCAAGTACCAGGCAATTACTGACGGTCTGACCGGGCTCTACAATCACGTCTACTTGAAAAAGCGCCTTTCCGACGAACTCAGGCGCGCCCAGCGCAAGGGCACCCCGCTCTCGCTGCTCATGCTCGACCTCGATATGCTCAAGCAGATCAACGATAGCTACGGGCATCCTGTCGGCGACGCCGCCATAAGACAGGTGTCCTGGACGCTCAAGCACCTGTTGAGAAGCGGCGACACAGCAGCCCGGTACGGCGGGGAGGAATTCGCCGTCATTCTCCCCGAGACGCCGCTGGCTGAGGCTGCCCGCATCGCCGAGCGTTTATGCCGGCAGGTGAACAAACATCCGATCAACGGGCTCGGGCACATCTCCGTGTCAATCGGAGCAGCCTGCTATCCCACCCAGGCGGCGACACTGGAAGAGCTGGTGAACATGGCGGACCAGGCGCTCTACTCCGCCAAGCGCGGAGGGCGCAACAGGGCGTGCGTGTACGGCAGCGCTGTGTCAGGCTGATTGTGTTATCGTAAAGGCGTGCCCACAGGGCGTTTACGACCGGGAAGCGCGGGAGCGGAAGATGAGACGCCGGCTGGTGCTGTTCGACATAGACGAAACGATGATCAAGTCCGATGGTGCCGGACGCCGGGCGATCATGCGCGCCCTGCGCCAGGTGTTTGGTATCACATGCGATACCACCGCCGTAGCCATGTCGGGCAAGACAGACCCGCAAATCTGTCGCGAGATCCTCAAGGAGGCAGGGTTCTCATGCCGCGACCTCGAATCCAGGCTGAAAGAGGTCTTCCAGGTATACCCGCCCATGCTCGCCGAGGAAATCGAGCGTTCCGCCGGCTACCGCCTGCACCAGGGGGTAAGGGAGCTCATCGAGGCACTGCTGTCTACAGATTCAGCATATCTGGGGCTGGTCACCGGAAACATCGAGCCCGGTGCGCGGCTCAAGCTGGCGCCCTTTGATCTGAACTGCTGTTTTCCAATCGGCGCCTTCGGCTGCGATTCAGCCGACAGAATGGACCTGCCGCCAATCGCCCGGAAGCGGGCTTCAGCACACTACAAAGTGGATTTCTCGCACGACGAGGTGGTGGTCATCGGCGACAGCGTCGCCGACGTCCGCTGCGCGGCGGGATACGGAGCTCTGTCCATTGCCGTTGCCAGCGGTAAAACTCCCCGGACCGATCTGGCTGCCTGCCGGCCGCACTTTCTCTTCGAATCCTTGCAGGATACGCAAGCCGTGCTCGAGGCTATTTTCTCGACACGGGCGGTCTGAGCCGGGCAAGCTTGAGGTGGGAATCGATCAAAAGTCAAGATGCGCGAGCGGGCCTTGCATGTGGATATAATTTGTCCATTAGCAACCATCCGGGAGCGGCGCCTGTCCGCCGGTGCGCTCCTTCTTAAGCAGTTCCGACCGGGCGAGGTTTTAGACCGTGGAAGCCAGTCAACAGCAAGGCCAGGTCAACCACCGCACGCGCGCCTATATTGGGCTCGGCTCAAACGAGGGGGACAGGGTCGGCTTCGTGCAACAGGCCATGCAGCTGCTCAAGGATATTCCGCGTATCGAGGTAGTCGAATGCTCCAGTTTGTATGAAACCGAGCCGGTGGGGGAAGGGTATTCCCAATGGTTCGTCAACGCCGTAGCGGCGGTGGACACCGATTTGAGTGCCGAAGAGTTGCTGGACGTTTGCCAGGACATTGAAGCCCGCCTGACCGACCTGCACAAAGCAGACGGCAACGGGCGCCGGTCGCGCTGCGCCCGCACACGCATCATCGACCTGGACATCCTGTTCTTCGGCGACCGCGTCGTCCAGTCCTCGTACCTGACGGTACCTCACCCTTCCCTGCACCGGCGGGCGTTCGCGCTGGTTCCGCTGCTGGAAATCGCACCGGACCACGTTCATCCCGGATTCGGCAAGACGGTCATGGAGCTGCACGAAGAGCTGCCCGCGCCGGAGCTGGTCTTCCTGTACGGCACAAGGGGAATCGAGCAGGACCTTGAGTAGGATTGAGGTGTTCCGTGCCGCCGATCATGATTAAAATCGGCACCGATATATGCTCCATCCAGAGAGTGTCGCAGGCATACGCCAGGTTCGGCGCGCGCTTTCTGCGGCGGGTGCTCA